>DASRZR010000377.1:0-8218 GCA_035686185.1 Spirochaetia bacterium
CTCCTGACGTCCAGGCATACCGTTTTTTTTCGCCCCGGGGTCAGCTCTTCAGCGCCTTCTCGATGGCGGACAGTATCCGCTCGGGCTTGAACGGCTTGACGATGAAGTCTTTCACGCCGGCCTTGATGGCGTCCACGATCAGGTTCTGCTGGCCCAGGGCGGAGCACATGATCACGCGCGCCTTGGGATCCAGGGCGAAGATCTTGCGCATGGCCTCCAGGCCGTTCATGTTGGGCATGGTGATGTCCAGGAGCACGAGGTCGGGACGCAGGCTCTTGAACTTCTCCACCGCCTCCAGCCCGTCCGCGGCCTCCCCGGCCACGATGTAGCCCTTCTCGGTGAGGATTTCCTTCTGGATCATCCGCATGAAGGAAAGGTCGTCGGCGATAAGAATGGACGCTCCCATGGTAGCCTCCGTCAGAAGTGTTCACGCCGCACAAACGACGTGTCAAGTATGAACACGAGCTTCCCGTTCTCCAGGACGGAAACGCCCGAGAAGAGGCGATGCGGATTCAGCAGGTCGTCCACCGGCCGGATGACGACTTCCCGTTCCTCGATCAACTCGTCCACGATCAGGTAGGCGGCGCGCTCGCCGTGGCGGATGACCGCGGCAAAGGACTCCTCGGCCCGTCGCCTCCCGGTGGCGAACAGGGCGCCCAGGGAAAAGACCGGTACCTCTTCCTCTCTCCACCGCGCCAGCTCGCGGCCTTCCTCGCCGCGGATCTCCTCGTTCAGGAGCTTCGCCGTGCTCTCCACGTCGGCCAGCGGGAGCGCGTACAGCTGCGTGTCTCCCCGCACGATCAGGGCATTGACGATGGTGAGCGTGAGCGGGAGAAACAGGGAGATGCGGGTGCCCCGGGAGCGTTCCGTGCGCAGCGCGACGTCCCCCTTCAGGTCGCCGCGGATCCGCGTGGCCACGACGTCCATTCCCACGCCCCGCCCCGAGAGGTCGGTGACGACCTCCTTCGTGCTGAACCCCGGAAGGAACACGAGGTCCAGGAGCTGAGCCTCCGTGAACGTCTCCGCGCCCGGCAGCCCCATGCCCATTGCCTTGCGGCGGATGCCGTCCACGTCCATGCCGCGGCCGTCATCCGCGACCTCGATGACGATCGTGCCGCCCTGGCGCCGGGCGGACACGCTCACGCGCCCCTTCTCCGGCTTGCCGCGCCGCACGCGCTCCTCCGGGAACTCGATCCCGTGGTCCAGCGCGTTCCTGATGATGTGCGTGAGCGGATCGGAAAGCGCCTCCACGATGCTGCGATCGATCTCCGTGTCCTCGCCAGCCATGACGAGGTCCACCGGCTTGCCCAGCTTGCGGGAGAGGTCGCGGACGAGGCGCGGGAACTTGCTGAAGATGACCGAGATCGGGATCATCCGCGTGTCCATCATCGCCTGCTGCATGCCGCTGGAGATCTTGTCCAGGGAATCGAACGCCTCCACCAGCTCCTCGCGCACGAGTGACCCGTCCAGGCCGCGGCCCGCTTCCTCCGAGAGCCGGCCGAGGTGGGCCTTTCGAAGCACCAGCTCCGCCACGAGGCTCCAGAGGTCATCGAGCTTGCGGGTGTCCACGCGGATGGAGGAGCGCTCGGGGGACGAGGCCCGCCGGGCCGCCTCCTCAGCGGCCGGGCCGGCCGGGGGGCCCGCGGAATCCGCGGCCACGGCGCCGCGCTCCGCCCCCGGCACGGGGGGCGCGGAAGCCAGCTCGGAAGCGCGGACCAGGAACGCGTCAAAGGAGCACTTCTCCACCTTCACGTCGGAGATCTGGTCCACCGCGGCGGCTGCGCGGGTCACTTCCGACTCGTCGCGCGTCGTGAGCAGGACCTCCAGCGTGCCGTAGACGGAGTCATCCTGGATCTCCCCTTCCATCACCGGTTGCGTCTTCACCACGCTCGCCGTCGACTCGAGGTTGGAGAACACCAGGTAGGCTCGCGGGAACTTCATGGCCTCCTCGGGGTCGACGGTCACGGTCACTCTCAGGAGGCTCTCCCCCCGGTCTCGGGCCTCGGAAAGCTGCGAGAGCTCGAACTCCCCCAGCGTCAGGCGGGCGGCCGGCGCCGGCGAGGCTGTGGCGGTGCCACCGCCTGTCTGGGCAGCACCGCCCGCCGGGACGGTCCCTGACTGCCCGGCAGAGGACGGCGCGGCGGCCGGGGCGGCTTTCAAGCCGCCGGCCGTGGACAGTGCCGCCAGGACGTCGGCAGTCGGGAAACCCGTGTCCGCCCCGCCCTTGCCAATGGCGCCCATCATCGCGGCAATCAGGTCGGAGCCGCCCAGCAGGCTGTCCATGACCGGCTTTTCCAGCGCCAGTTTTCCCGAGCGCGCAAGCCCGAGGACGTCCTCCATGCGGTGGGCCACCGAGGACAGGGACGTGAATCCCATCAGCGCGGACTCGGACTTCAGGGAATGCGTGAGCCGGAACACCTCGTTCACGAGGCCGGCATCGCCGCGGTTGCTCTCCAGCGTCACCAGCGACTCGCCCAGACGGTCGCTTAGCTCCTCCGCTTCCTCCAGGAACGCGCGGCGGAGCCGGGAATCGTCCGTGCTCATGCCGTTCCTGCCACCGCCCCGGGCAGGTCCCGGCTGGCTCCCACGACGCGCGGGAGGTCGAGCACCATGTACACGCCGTCTTCCTGGCGCGCGATCCCGAGCAGAAAATCGGCTCGCACGCCAAACATCGTGGTCCCGTCCGAGGTGACGGCCCCATCCTCGATCTCGATGATTTCCCGCACCTCGTCCACGTCCAGCCCGTACGGCTTGGTCCCCACGCGTACGATGACCACGCGCCGCTTTCGCGGGTCCGCGAAGACCCGCGAGGGCGCCCCTCCGCCGCTGGTGGGGGCGGTCGCCGAATCCGCATGGCCCGGCAGCTCCAGCCGGGCGCGAAGGTTCACCACGGGGATGATGTCGCCGCGCAGGTTCAGCACTCCCTCCACGTAGGGGGGCGGCTTGGGGATCTCGATGAGGCCCTCCAGCCGGAGAATCTGCAGGACCTGCTCCACCGGGATGCAGTAGCGGCCGCCGGCCAGGCGGAAGAAGACGAAGCGCTTGCGCATCCTGTTCAGGACCTCCCGCGCACCGGGGCCGCTGCCCGTCCGACGCGTGCGGCGAGCAGGCGCACCCGCGAATCTGGATCGTCCCGCGCCAGGCGCAGGACGGCATCGAAGCCCGCCTGGCAGCCGATGCGGCGGACCGCCTGCAGAATCGTCTCCCGAAGCCGGGGGCCCGACCAGGCGTACAGCGCGGCCAGTTCGCCCGCGCTCTGGCGCACAGCGAGAGCGGCCACGGCCTGCACCGCGCAGCGCTGCACGGACTCCACAGGGTCCCACAGCGCGTGTCGGAGGTAAGCGTACGCGGATACCATCCCGCTGTCAGCCAGGGCCCGGGCCGCCCCCTCCCGCAGCGCCGGTTCCCGGCTGCTCAGCAGCAGGGCCCCCAGGCCGGCGACCTCCGCGGGGTCCATCCGCGGCCGGGCGCGCATCAGACTGCCAGCGGCGGCTCGAGTGCCGTGCGCCGACGCGTCTCGATCTCCCCGAGCAGCGCCGCCAGGAAGGGCCCGGCGTGGCCGGAGGCGGCCAGCGGCGCCAGGAGTCTCGCTTCCTCCCGCAGGCCGCGCGATTCCATGCCCTGATCGAGGTTCGAGGCGGCTCGCGCACCCAGGCGGGAAATGGCCGCGGGGCGCGCGGTCGGGGCAAGCGCCCACAGCCCCGGAAACGAGGCCTCTTCCCGGGACCCGGTATGCCGGTCCACGCCCCACGCGCGGATGACGCCGTCCCGGTCCAGCGAAATGCCGATATCGACGCGGGCCGTCCCGCCCGGCCCCGGGCGCAGCCCGGCCACCAGGAACCTGCCGACGACCTCTGCCGGCCGCTCCGCGGCCGTGCACCGGACCACCCGCACCTCCACGGCGCCCTGTCCATCCGCCACGGTGGTGAAGGTCATGGCGCGCGCCGCTGGAAGACGGGAGCCGGCCGGGATCAGAGGGATGGCACGGCCGCCGTAGACCTCGATGCCGACATGCTGGGTAGTATACGCTGTCACGCCTGTCCTTTCCGCTGCTCCAGGGAGATGATGAGCTCCACCTCCCCCAGGGGGGCACCGACGCGGCTGGCGATGAGGGACGGCGAGAAACCGGACCGGAAGAGCATCATCACTCTCTGCCTCACGTCCGGCCCGGACGGCACCGCGCCGCTGCCCGGCTTTTCCGACAGCTCCACCGACAACGGGGCGGGGGCGGCCTTCGGCGCGGCAGGCGCCGGGCGGGGCATCCGCGCCGGCGGCGAGGCGTCCGAAGGCGCCTCCGGCGCGGCTGGTGCCCGCAGCGGTCGTCCCTCGGCCAGCCTGCTGTAGATCTGCGATCCCACGTCGTGCTTTTCCGTCTCCCGACGGAGCAGGCCTATCTTCTTATCGGCCGTGGCGATTGCGTCATTGAGGATACCGATCCGGTCCTCCATGAGCGCGATATTGCGGTCCGTGGCCTGGTTCAGCTCCACGAGCAGGCGGCTCACCTCGTCGCGGACCTCCCCGATGCGCGTCTCCGCGGCCACCGCCCGGCGCACGCGGTCCCGCAGCAGCACGTACACGAGGATCAGCCCGCCCACGTCCACGACGAGGGAGAGGAGGACGGTGTACCACATTCCCGCTTACCCCGTGATGTCGACGTTCCGCCCGAGATCGGGGTCCTTCACGACGTTGCGAGGGGCCCGGGCTGGCGCGGCCGCCGCCGCCCCCTTCTTCTGCCGGCGCTCCCGGCGCTCCGCGCCGCGCCGGGCCTTGTCCTTCACCTGCTCGGGGCCCTCCTCCTGGTTGCGGGCCTCGTTCACGGAATTGTCCCGTGTCTCCGCCTTCTGCACGAGCTGGGCGCCCTGCAGGGACTGCGCCGCCGGGGGCGCGTCCTTCTGAACGGCCTGTTCCTTGCCCACCTGCGCGGTCTGGCTGAAAAGGGTCTGCAGGTCAATCGGAAGGAGCGCCATCTACGCGCGCCTCCTCATCAGCTCCTCGTCGAAGCTCTCGTACTTCGTCACCTTCACCTCGCCGCCCTGCAGGAAGAAGGTCACGAACTTGAACTCGGTGCGCACGGCGAGCGCGCCGTTCTTGATGGCGAGCTTCACGCCGGGGTACACGCGCTCGGAGGCGGAGATCTTCCCGATGGTGGTGAGGGAGGACAGGTGGGCGTTGAGCTGGCCGATCTCCCGCACCGCTTCCTCCAGCCGGCGCAGGAGCTCGGAGCGCTTCTCGTTCTGCTCGGTGAGGTACTGGGCCTTCTCCGGGGGAAGCTTCTTCTGGACGCGCAGGAGGTTCTCCAGCGTCTTGATGTTCAGGTCCACTTCCTCCAGCGCCTTCTCCACGGTCTTCTTCTCCGTGTCCAGCGCCACGAGGCGCTCCTTGCTGCGCGGGTCGTACCCCACCTCCAGCAGCGTCTCGGTACCGGCCACCGACCCCAGGATCTTGGAGTTGATCTCCTCCGAGGCGCGAAGGCGCCCGCCCACGATCTGCGCCCGCTTGCCCTGGCAGAGGATCAGCTTGTTCGCGTCCACGTACGAATGCACGATGCCGTCCGTGACGATCACGTTCTCCCCGGCATCCACGTGGGCATGCTCGATGAACTTGGAGTACAGGTTCCTGCCGCAGCGGATCTTGCCCTCTGTCTTCGCGGCGATGCCCTGGTGGACGACGATGTCCCCCTCCGCGTCGATGACGCACTTGCCCACGCTGCCGAACACCTCGATGTTGCCCGCCGCCTTGACGGAGAAGCCATCCTCCACGTTGCCGCGGACCATGACCGTGCCGAGGAACAGGATGTTGCCGGTGCGCAGGTTCACGTCCCCGGGGATGGTGTAGATGGGCTCCACGTTGATCTTGCCGCCCAGGAGGAGCACCTGCCCGTTGATCTCCGCCATCGCCGAGAGCCCGTCCTCCGACACCTTCACGTTCTTGCCGACCAGCAGCTCGCAGTCCTTGCCCTTGGTGGCGGGGATCATCGTCCCCGTGACCGTCTGGCCGGGCTGCCCGGCCTCGGCGGGGATCTTGCGGGCCAGGAGCTGGCCGGCCACCACGTTCTCCACGCGCGAGATGTCCTTGAAGTCGACGCGGCCGTCTTTCTCCCGAAGCGTGATGGCGTCCCGTTCCACCTTGAACTGGTACTCCACGCGGGCGTGGGCCCCGTCATGCGCGCGGGTTCCCTCGGCGGCGACGATGGGCCGGCCGTAGCGGGGGGAGAGCTCCAGCTCCTCCAGCACGTCGTCCTTGACGCCGTGGACCACGCCGTTGGAGGCCAGGAAGCTGCGCACGTAGTCCGCGGACAGGTCGGCGCCGCCCAGGCCCGGCTCGTTCACGATGATGACGGCTTTCATGGCGCCGTCGGTGATGTCCACCGAGAGGCTGGCATCATGGGAGGGATTGTAGGCCACGTCGGCCACGCGCACGAACTCGCCGTCCGCGTGCTTGATGATGCGGGACACGAGAGCCGCATCGAAGCTGCCGATCCCCCGGGCGGCCAGGCGCTCCCGCGCCATGATCTCCGACGCGCGCGCCCCGCGGCCCTCCGGCTTGCTGGCCCTCAGGAATGCGCCCTCCGACGTGATGCGCACGAAGACCTCGCCGTTCACGTCGCGAGGCCGCGCCGCCTCCTGGGTGGTCCGAGCCGCTTCCCGCGCGGCCTCCTCTTCTTCCTCCGCCCTCGTCTTCACCGGGCGGGACCGCTCGTAGACGGAAAGCTTCCAGGGCGTGCGGCCGATGCCGAAGGTTCCCGCGCTCCCGCGGGAGACGATCTCGTACTCGAGGCCGGACACGGGGACGCCGAGCTCGATGGACGCCTTCTTCAGGGCATCCGGAACGTTCTCCGCCTCCACCGTGAGCGTCTTGTTCTTCTTGTCCTCTTCGGACTGGGTTCGCATGTATTCCTGGATCTGTTCCAGGTCGATTCCGCCGGGCATTGCGGGCTCCCTACACGATCCCCCTCTTGAAGCTGGTCAGCTTGGCGCGGAGACGCATCACCGCCTTGGTGTGAAGCTGGGACACGCGGCTTTCCGTCACTTCCAGTACCTCGCCGATCTCCTTCAGGGTCAGGTCTTCATAGTAGTAAAGGACGAGAACCTTCTTCTCCTTGTCCGGCAGCTCCTTGATGGCGTCCACGATCACGCGCTTGATCTCTTCCTTCTCCACGATCGTGTCGGGGTTGAGGCTGCCCGGGCTCTCGATGCTTTCCGCGATCGAGATCTTGTCGTTGTCCTCCCCCGTGTACCAGATGTCGTGGAGGGACAGCATGGAGGTGCCGCTGATCTTCAGCATCATCTGCTGGAAGTCCTTCAGATCCATCGCCATACCGGAGGCAATCTCCTCGTCCGAGGCTGCCCGTCCAAGCGACGACTCCAGGCGGCGGACGGTCTCTTCCACCTCCCGCGCCTTCTGACGCACGGACCGCGGCACCCAGTCGATGGTCCGCAACTCGTCGAAGATGGCCCCCCGGATACGCGTCACGGCGTACGTCTTGAACTTCACGTGCTTGGTGGGATCGAACTTGTCAATGGCGTCGAACAGGCCGAAGACGCCGAACCCTACCAGGTCATCGAACTCCACGTTCTGGGGCATCCCCATGGCGATCTTGCCGGCCACGTACTTCACCAGCGGGGCGTACTGCCTCACGAAGAAATCCCGAAGCTTCTGCTCTTTCGTGCGTCGGAAGATCCTCCACAGATCCTCCTCGGGTTTGCCCTCCCAGCTTTCCGCCATACGCGCGCTATCCTTTTTCATCTTTCTTCAGGGACGTACGAATGGCCCGCGCCAGGGTCGACGGATCCTGGCTGCCAAGGAGACTGCGCATTGCGTCCTCCGGGGTTTCCCCCACCCGTGGCGACGGAATCCGTGATGGCATCCTGCCCGCCCCCCGCCCCGCGGGTCCGGATGCCGGCTCCAGCTCTCCGATGTCCGGGAGAGCATCCAGGCTGTCCGCGGACGGACCGCTCAGGAGCTCTTCCTCCGCGCGGCTCACGGCCTCCCCGGGTCCCTCGGCGACGGCGTCCGCCTCTTCCGCCTCATCGTCCGACGGTGCAGAGGACTCCGCGCCGGGAAGCTCCTCCGCCATGTCGCCGGAGATCTCCTCCGCGGAGACCGGCTCCGCGTCCTCCGGCTCCAGGACGGCTTCTTCCTCCGCATCCGGCTCCGTTGCCGGGCTCCTGGCGCCCGCTGCCTCCGGGTCCCCGCGATACGTCTGGCGTCGCAGCGC
>DASRZR010000378.1:0-3307 GCA_035686185.1 Spirochaetia bacterium
TCACCCCGTCGGGCCGCATCCTGCCGGCCCATGAGTCCTCGGAGGGACTGGGGCTGAACGCGTCGGTAGTGCGCGTGCTTGAGGCCTTCCGGGACGACACCTCTTCGGGCCTGTTCGACCTGGCGGCCCGTTCTTTCAGCGGAGGGCTGCCGCCGCAGCTTGCCTACTGGCGCGGCTTCGCGTCGCGGTACCTCGGGGATATCTGCCATACACCCGCGGGGACGAACCACATGGACCCCGTTCCCGCCCCGGCCCCTGCCGACATCGCGGAGCTGATTCTCTCCGCGCCGCCGATGCCCGGAGCCGAGTACCTGACCGCTGACGTTCTTGCCGGCCTGTGGACTTCCCTGGACGAGTGGCTGCGCAGGGCCGCGGCAAACGCCGGCGGTCTGGAAGCTTTCCTGGAGGCCCATGCGCCCGCGTGGAAGCAGGTGGGGCGCGTGTGTTTTCACCTGGCGGAAAACAAGAAGGATCCGGCATACCCCTTCGCGTTCCTTGCCACGTACGCGCCGCGGCTGTCCGCAACGGCCCACGTGAGGTACCAGCCCCTTGGCCGCGCGCTGCAGGAGTTTGCCGGGGAGCGCAACCGAAAGGCCCTGGTGCACCTGCTCACGCCGGTCCAGAAGGCCTCCGAGAAGAGTGACCTGGTCCGCGGCCTGGTGGAGTCGGGGGATCTCTACCATCCGCTGGCCTGGACGGCCGATGAGGCGTACCGCTTCCTCCAGGAAGTCCCGCTGTACGCGGAGAGCGGACTCCTTGTACGCCTGCCGGACTGGTGGACACGTCGAAGCCGCCCCCAGGTGGCCGTCCGGATCGGCTCCCAGGCGCGCAGCCTGCTCGGCGCCGACGCGGTCCTGGACTTCCGCGTGGAGACCGTGGTGGGAGGGGCGGCTCTGACGCAGGCGGAGGTCCGTCAGCTCCTTGCGGGATCGGACGGCCTGGTCTTCCTGAAAGGTCAGTGGGTGGAGGTGGACCATGCCCGGCTCTCCGAAGCCCTGGAGCACTGGAAGCGGCTGGAAGAACGCGTGGGCCCGGGCGGCGTCTCCTTCGCGGAGGGAATGCGACTGCTGGCGGGCGCGCCGACGGAGTTGGCGGAGGCAGTCGGACCCGACGCCGCTTCCTGGACGTTCGTGGACGCGGGGCCGTGGCTGAAGGATGTCCTCTCACGTCTTCGGGCGCCGGAGAAGATTGAGGCGGGCCGCACGGCGGCGGACCGCGGCGCCGTGGGCCTGAGCGCCACGCTGCGTCACTACCAGGAAACCGGCGTCCGGTGGCTTCGGCTGCTGGCGGGCCTGGGCCTCGGCGCCTGTCTTGCGGATGACATGGGATTGGGCAAGACGCTTCAGGTGCTGGCGCTCCTGCTCCTGCTGCGCAAGGAGAAGGCCGGGCCCTCGCTCCTGGTGCTGCCCGCATCCCTGCTTGCCAACTGGAAGGCCGAGATAGAGCGTTTTACGCCGGAGCTGCGCGCCGTGTTCCTCCACCCGTCATTCGGTCCCTCCGCCGGCGCCGGCGCCAGGACAGCGGGGCCGCCTCCGAACATCGATACCGCCGACGTCGTCCTCACCTCCTACGGCATGCTGGACCGGCAGCCGGAGCTTGAAGCCAGGACCTGGGCACTCGTGGTGCTGGACGAGGCGCAGGCCATCAAGAACCCCGGCGCGCGGCAGACAAAGGCGGTGAAGCGCCTCCGCGCGCGGGCAAGGATCGCCCTCACCGGCACGCCCGTGGAGAATCGGCTTTCCGACCTGTGGTCCCTGTTCGACTTCCTGTGCCCGGGGCTGCTGGGCAGCGCGTCGCGCTTCAAGCAGTTCGCAAAGGAGCTGGAGAAGCGGGACGGCGAGCGCTACGCCCCCCTGCGGAGACTCGTGCAGCCCTACATCCTTCGGCGGCTGAAGACGGATCGCAGCGTGGTAGCCGACTTGCCGGACAAGACAGTGGTGCCGGCGTATTGCGGCCTGACGAAGGTCCAGGCCGCGCTCTACAAGTCCGTGGTAGATGACCTGGCCGATGCCCTGCAGACGAAGGAAGGGATGAAGCGGCGGGGGCTCATCCTGGCCACGCTGCTGAAGCTCAAGCAGGTCTGCAATCACCCTTCACAGCTTCGGGGCGATGACGGCTGGGCGCCGGAGGAGAGTGGGAAGTTTGCCCGCCTGCGGGAGATCGCGGAGGAGATCGCCTCCCGGCAGGGCCGTGTGCTGGTGTTCACCCAGTTCCGCGAAACCACGGAGCCGCTTGCCTCGTTCCTCGCCGGACTGTTCGGCAGGACCGGGCTCGTCCTCCACGGGCAGACCCCGGTCAAGGAGCGGCAGGAGCTGGTCAAGGCGTTCCAGGCCGACGACGGCCCGCCCTTCTTCGTGCTTTCCCTGAAGGCCGGCGGCGTGGGGCTGAACCTGACCGCGGCCTCTCATGTCATCCACTTCGACCGGTGGTGGAACCCGGCGGTGGAGAACCAGGCCACCGACCGCGCGTTTCGCATTGGCCAGAAGCGGAACGTGCTCGTGCATACGTTCGTCTGTCGTGGTACCGTGGAGGAAAAGATCGATCAGCTCATCACGGAGAAGATGGCGCTCGCCCGCGATCTCATTGAAGGCGGGGCGGAAAGCACACTCACGGAGATGCCCGACGAAGAGCTCATGAAAACCGTGGCGCTGGACATCGAGCGCGCCCGCATGGAGTAGGGGACGTGGGTGACTTCTTTGGGCCGTACATGAGCGCGGCGGAGCGGCGAAGGATGGCGGCCGCTGCCCGGGCGGAGATGAAGAGACGGGGCGTGACCCTCCAGCCGGTGGTCATCGAGGGGCGTCGAATTGCAAACACCTTCTGGGGCAGGGCCTGGTGCGATCACCTGGAGTCTTTCAGCGACTACGTGAACAGGCTCCCTCGCGGGCGCACGTACGTGCGCAACGGCTCGGTGCTGCACCTGGAGATCGAGCGCGGGTCGATCTCCGCCAGGGTCCAGGGCAGCCTGCTGTACAGCGTCCTTGTCGGCATCGATCCGCTGGCTCCCCGGCAATGGAAAAAGATCAAGGAGCGATGCACCGGCCGGATCGGGTCCATGCTCGACCTTCTCAAGGGCAAACTCTCCGACCAGGTCATGCGCGTCGTCACGGATCGAAAAGACGGTCTTTTTCCGGCCCCGCGCGAGATCAGGATGCAGTGCTCATGCCCGGACCAGGCGCGGATGTGCAAGCACATTGCCGCCGTGCTCTACGGCGCGGGGGCGCGCCTGGATGTGCGGCCGGAGCTGCTGTTCCTCCTGCGGGGGGTGGACCCGGATGAGCTGGTTGGCGCCAACGCGGAGGCGGCG
>DASRZR010000379.1:0-6520 GCA_035686185.1 Spirochaetia bacterium
AGGCCGAGTACGTGACGGTCTGCGTCGCCGAGGCGCTTACCACGTTCTTGTCGTTCTTGATCCAGGCGTACAGCGGCCGTGCTCCGAACGCTCCGAGGTTTGCCAGCGTATAGGAGCCGCTCTGCGGCGATGTGAAGCCGGTTTTCCAGTTCGGGTCCGTGGGCAGCGGCGACGTCGAGCTCTCGTTCACGAGCCACGCGGTGACCGCGGTCGCGCCGGATCCCGGGTGCGTGGAGGTGATTGAGACGCTGATATTCCCGTCGTACGACGTGGCCGGAGTCGCCTGGAAGGTGTCAATCGACGGGCCGCCGAGCTGCGCGTACTGCACCGACTGCGTGGCCGGCGCGCTCACGAAGCCTTTGTCGTTCAAGAGCCACGCGTAGAGCGTGCGCGTTCCATACGTGCCCGGATTTGCAAGGGTGCAGGTCCCGTTCTGGGGAGATGTGAACGCGCCCCAGCGTGGGTCGTTCGCCGCGGGGGGAGAGGCCGACTCGTTCACCTGCCATGAGGTGATGGCCGAGGCGCCGGTCCCCGGCTTCGTCGAAGCGAGAGTGAAGGTCACGCTGCCGGTGTAGGTGAGGGGGCCGCTGGTAACGACGAAAGAATCCACGGTCGGTGCCGTGTCCTTCGGAGCCTTCGCTGCCTCCACGGACTGCTTGACGTCTTCCAGGAGCGAGTTCGCGTGGCATCCTGCCAGCAGGACCGCGAGCGCGGGCGCCGCGACGAGCATCAGGACAGACCGGACTTTCTTGCTCATGACCTTCTCCTGGAAAGGCTTCCTTGGTTCCCTATCTCATTCTCCCGACTCCCAGATCACGTTCCTGCGCTCGGTGGCGACGTCCGCTGCCCGCGCCCCGCTTTCCTTGCCCTGTCCGAGGTAGGCGTACTGACCCGCGAGCGTCGGGTCGATCCCCTTCAGCTTGTCGTAGTATTTCTGGAGCTCCGGGTAGTTCTGCAGCTCCTGGTTCACCTTGGCGAGCGCTACGATGACGTGGGGATTGTTCGGGACGATTTCGTTGGCCTGTGCGTAGCAGGCCAGCGCCGCGCTCCAGTCCTCTTTCAGGTAGTAGAGGTTGCCAAGGTTCAACAGCGTCGGCAGGTACGGCCGGGCGGCAAGTACCTGCTTGAACACGGCTTCCGCCTGGTCCGCGCGGCCGTACTTGGCAAACAGGACACCGAGACTGTTCATCGCCGGCAGGCTGTGCGAGGACTTGATCTGGTCCTGCAACCGGGCCACCTGCGGCGCGAGTTGCTCATCGATGTACTTCTGCACCTCCGCCAGGTAGGCGGCAAGAATCCTGTCCGACTGCGGGACGTTGATCGTGCTCTCCGCCCCCGGCAACCCGACCGGCTGGTAGGAAGCCCACGCCTCCTGGACGGGGTAGAAGCCGGCCTGGCCGGAAAGCTGGTTCTCATTCCATTCCTTTGCCCCGAGCTGCCACGCTTTGACAAAGCCCTGGTGGCGCATCGTGATCTCCACCGGGAGCCAGATCTTGCCGTCGTAGGGGATGAACGTGGCGGCGGGAATGAGCGCGTCCGGAGCCTTTTCTACCGCCACGCCGGTATTGACGGCCACGAAGATATGGCCGGGCACGGTGACAAAGGCCGCGTCGATGCCGACCGCCTGCAGCAGCGCGCTGTAGAGGATCGAAAGGTCGCTGCAATCACCTGCCTTGTACTGGAAGGTCTCCCGGGGGAACTGCAGGAAGTCGATCACGTCCTTGTGCTGGGATGCCTCCGTGTACGGGGACACGGGGTTCGGCGTGTAGTTGATGCCGTAGAGGTCCAGCGCCTCGTGCAGCGCGATGGCGGCCTGCAGGTTGTCGTTGATCGAGCGATTTTCCCGTGCCCGCACGAAGCTCGTCACGCTGCGCGCGAAGTTGAGCACCTGGGGCTCCTTGGCGGTCACGAAGGCGGCGGCCTTCCTGTTGTCGTCCCAGGTCATGGCGTTGCGGCCGAGCATGGAGAGCGTCTCGATCTTCCTGTCCTCGTAGTTCTGTCCCTCGACCTTGAAGGATACCGTTACCTCCGCGGCCACCTTGGTCCCCTCGGTGATTCCGAGCACCTTGTCCGTGAACAGGGCGTACAGGTCCACGCGCCGGGACTCCCCCGGGGCAAGCGTGTCACACACGGCGACGGCCTTGGGCGCGTCCATGAACTCCTTGATGTACACCTGCGCCCGCACGTCCGTGGCCGGCACCTTGAGGTTGCTCGTGACCGTCACGTCTCCGATGGGGTGGTCGTCGTAGTGCTTGTAGAAAACGGGGAACGCCGGCAGCAGCCGGAGGGTGTGGACGTCCACGCTTCCGCCGAGGTTCCCCAGCGCCACGTCGACCCCGGCGCCGACGCTCGCGCCCTGATACAGCTCCGCGTAGTGCTTGTACTGGCCTCCCACTTCGATGGCGAAGTTCGGGGCAAGGGCGAACCTCAGTCCCAGCCCTCCGGCGAGGTAAGGGTCAGTGGCGTTCATGGAGAAGTTGTTGTAGGTCGCAAAGTAGTAGCCGCCCACCGCGTAGGCGAAGACCGCGATCCCGCCCGTCAGTGCCACCTGCTCCCCCACGCCGACGCGAGGGGTGATCATGGAAAGGCTTGTCGACGCCTGCGTGGGCGAGTAGGTGTACTCAAGCCCACCCAGCAGGGTGAAGATGGAACGGGGCAGGCGGTACTTCAGCCCGACGTCCGCCGCCCCGCCGTAGGAGAAATATGACGCGGTGTCGGAAACCGGCAGGTCGAACGTCGGCAGCACTTCGATGGAAAGGGGCGAAGGGACCTGGGCGGTGACACGGGAAGCCGGGGTGGTCGTCTGGGCCGCAATCGGAGCGGCGGGAAGGAAGAGAAGCGCAGCCGCAAGAGAAAGCCCTTGGTAAGCTTTTCTCATGCCACATTCCTTTTGGAGACAATTTTGACTAAGTTGAGTTTTGTAGTTGTGCACAGACAGCATAGATCATCACTCTCAGAAGTCAAGAGCTTCTGACACCACCTGGATCTCGGGCTAGCGTTTCCCTGCAGGGGCCACTTCGTTGACGGGGGTAGTCGCGGAGCGCCGCAACTGCCCGCCACCATCACCCGCAGCCCAAAAAGTCAACGATCGTCTTTGCCACGGATCCCTCCGAGCCGCCGATGGAATACCTGAACGAGGCGAAACAGATCGTCGGACTGGACGCCGACATGGTGAAGGCCATGGCGGACGCGGGCGGTTTCAAGGCGGAGCTGATCTGCGCACAGTGGGACAGCATCTTTTCCGGCCTCCAGGCCGGGAAGTACGATGCGGTGATCTCTTCCGTTACTGTGACGGAGCAGCGGAAGGCGTCCATGGATTTCTCCGATGCGTACCTGCCGGCCGGCCAGGCAATACTGGTGAAGTCTGATTCGCCCATCTCCGGCGCGAAGGACCTGTCTCACCGGACCGTTGGCGTGGCCTGGCCACCCGCGGCCGAAGAGATCGCGAAGCTGCAGACCTCGGTCCCGCTCACCCGCAAGGCGTTCGAGTCCGAAGCGCAGGCTGTCAACGCGCTTGCGTCAGGAGAAATAGACGCGCTGCTGCTCGACGAGCCTTTTGCGCTGTATCATGCCCAGAAAGATCCCCACTACAAGGGGACCTTGCGGACCGCCGGCTCCCCGGTGGGCAGCCAGGTGTATGCCGTCGCGGTCCGGAAGGGCAACTCCGGCGTGCAGGGCCAGATCAACCGCGCACTGTCGAAAGTCCGCGGCGCGGGAATCGACCTCCAGATAAGGAAGAAATGGCTGGAGTGATCCCGGCCTTCAGCTCACTTCCAGGCCCTGGATGTAGTCGGTGATCGCTTTGCCCTGGGCCGCCTCCTGGGCCCGAAGGGTGGCGATATCATCGCGAAGCTTTGCCAGCTCGTCTTCCTCGTCGGAAAGAGTCTTCACGTAGCGCTTGTACAGGTCCGAGCTCTGGGAAAGACGGCCCATGTTCTCCCGGATCCGCGCCTGGTCGTTGCCGATTTCCGCCACGCGCGCCTCCTTGCCGGCCCGCTGGGAAACGGTGGCGGATAGCGCGGCCTGAAGGCCGGCCAGCTTCTGCAGGGCGGCTTTCACCGCCGGGGTCACCACCGGGTTCTTGAGGTAGAGGGACACCTGGTCGTTGCCAAGGCTGGAAAGTGCCACGCTCTGCTCCACCGTCTGCGTCTGGATCACCGCCAGCGTGGCGTTCTTGCCCGCGGCCACCGGCACGGCAAAACGGTAAGCGTCCCGGGTGCGCTCCAGTGCGTCCTTGGGAGCGGTGAGAGTCCAATCAGAAAGGTACGGGTGCTCGATGAGCACGGTGCGGTTCTTCGTCCCGTTGTTCTTGATCGTGTAGTCCCGTTCCATCTGGGCCTTGATAGTGGAGAAGAAGACGCCGCGGCTTATCCGCACGGACACCAGGGAAGAGGGCGCGGGTCCGGCGGCCGCCTGCACCTCGGTGTCCAGGTCCAGCGCGTAGGTGACAAGCTGCTCTGCGCCCGGGGCAAGGTCGGTGATTTGCGCGTCCCCGGCATAGGTCCCGCCGTCGAACACGGTGATCGGGCCCTGCATGAGATGCAGGGAGCTGGAGTTCTTGAGCTTCACCGCGTTCAGCGGGTGCGTGGGGTCGGTGGACTCGTTGAACAGGGAGAAGCGGTCCCCGCTCACCTGCTGGTTCAGGATGGGAAGCATGGCCGACTGCTGGCGCGAGAGCGTCACCGCCTTGTCGATGACGTACTGGAACAGCTCTCCCACCTGGCCGCCCGTGGCCGCGGCGGCCACGCCTTGAGAAACGGAGAACGGCTGCGCGGGTGCGGCGGCCCCGGCCGCGGCCCGTGAGGCAAGCGGCGCCGCGGCACGAGGCGCCGGCGCGGCGGCCGGGGCCGGCGGAGCCTCCGCCTCATCGGCGGCGGCCAGCTCCGTCGACGGCGCTTCCTCCATCGCCATCTGGTTGGTCTTCGGCATGAGGGACTGGTACAGCTCGAGCTGCACCTGGGGCCGCGTGACGTACAGCGGCTGGTACAGGTCCATCACGAACGTGATAGGCCGGCCGGATACCAGCGTGAGGCCCACGTTGCGCCAGTCATTGTCGGAGGTGTTCTCCACGAGCGCCCAGCCCTGCAGCAGGTGGCTCGACGCGTCCCCCAGCACCAGCCGGTAGGTGGTCTTCCACACCGGCGTTTCCAGCAGGTAGCCGATGCGCACCCGGCGCTTCCCGGTGCCGGAAAAGTGCAGGACCACCTTCTTCTTCTCCACGCCGTGGGAGGAGGAAAGGACCTGCAGCGCGGAGGCAAGGTCGTCCTGCACCTCCTTGCGCAGGAAGCGGATGCCCTGCACGTCGGAGAGCGGGAGGCTGGTCACGCCGGTGGCCGTGTTCAGCGTGAGGAAGTCCGCCGTGATGTCGCCTTTGGAACCGGCCACTTGCCGGCTTTCCACGCCGATGATCGTGCCGTTCTGCGTGCTGGTCCCCAGCGTGACCGCCACCTGTTCCCCGCGCGTCTGCGCGAGAAGCCCGGCGAGCGTGGGGTTGCTCGTGAGGTCGATGGAGAAGCTCTTCAGCGTGCGCGTGATGGGGTCCCGGGAGGAGTAGGTGACGCTGGAGATGGTCCCGCCATCAAGGTCCCGGAGCACCAGGCTCTTCAGCAGGTCGTTGATCTGGTCGGTGGAGAACGTGAGCTCCATCTTCGCATTGCCGTCCACCGTGCCGTCGTGCTGGAAGTAGCCGACGCCGCTCGTGAACAGCACCAGCGTGGAAAGCGGGACGTCGGCGTCCGTCTCCGTGGCGGACTGGGCCACGAGCGGCAGGGCACCGGCACACGTGAGGACGAGGAGGAACGCGGCGCGTCTCATGGATTACTCCTTTCCCGGCTTCCCGTCGGCCGCCTCCGTTGCGGCGGGCAGGTCAGGCTTCTTTGGCGGCCGGGAGAACAGGAACCCGAACGCTCCCCCGATCAGGCCGCCGGCGATGTGGGCGAGCTGGGACACCGTGCTGGGCGCCAGCGCGTTCACGAACTCCCGAACAAGGTACAGCGCCACGATGAGGATGAACGTGAGCGGGATCTCGCCCTGGCGAATGTTCGTGAACGAGGACAGGAGCACCAGCATGAACACGATGCCGCTGGCGCCGTACAACCCGGTGTGCACCAGCAGGAGGTTGAGCGCCGCGGTGGCCAGCGCGGTGACCAGCATCATCGCGAGGATGGGAAGGGAGCCGTACTTCTCTTCCAGCACGGGGCCGATGAGCAGGATGAAGGAGAAGTTGCTGATCAGGTGCGTCCAGTTGGCGTGCCCGATCACGTACGTGACCATCCGCATCCAGGACAGGAACGAGCCGGCGTTGAAGTCCGGCGTGAGCAGGAAGAACGAGCGGATGAACACCCCGCCGCTGATCTGGTCGATCAACAGCACCACGGCGCACAGCAGCGCGAAGGTGAGAATCACCGGTGAGTTGTAGCGGATGTGCAGCTTCATGCCTCTTCCTTTCCCAGGGCCCGTTCGATGTCACCCTCCACGGCCTCCACGAAGCTCTCCAGGGATCCGGGGCGGGATCCGACTC
>DASRZR010000380.1:0-2715 GCA_035686185.1 Spirochaetia bacterium
GCGGCCGGCCTTTGCGCGTTCACCGGCAGCCGGCGCAGGAGCGAGATCGTGGGGGAGGCGGGAGGCGTGCTGTTCATGGACGACTACGCCCACCATCCCACTGCCATCCGCAAGACGCTGGAGGGCTTTCGCCGTTTCCACCCGGGGCGCCGGCTCATCGTTGACTTCATGTCCCACACGTATTCCCGTACCCGGGCGCTGCTGCCCGAGTTCGGATCGTGCTTTGCCGCGGCGGACAGCGTGGTGCTGCACCGCATCTACGCGTCTGCCCGGGAGAGCAACGAGGCGGGAATCACGGGTGCGGACCTCTACCGGGAGGTCGCGAAGAATCACCCCCGCGTGCGCTACATTGAGGATCCGGGGGACGCGGCGGCCGCCCTGGACGCCGAGCTTGCCCCGGGCGACCTGTTCGTAACCATGGGGGCAGGGGACAACTGGAAGGTGGGCCAGGAACTGCTGAAGCGCCGCCGCGGCCGCCTGTCCTCGGGGAGCGCCGCATGATCAGCATGACCGGTTTCGGCCATGGAGAGCACCGGGACACTCGAGCCCAGATGGTCCTGGAAATCCGTTCCTACAACAACCGCTTCCTGGAGCTGTCCATCAACCTCCCGTACGCGGTCAAGCAGTTCGAGCCCCGGGTGAGGGAGTACCTCTCCTCCCGCGTGCAGAGAGGCAAGGTGGAGGTGTACCTCTCCGTGCTGGAGCTGGAGGATTCCAGCGAGATCGTCGTGGATCACGCCCGGCTCCGCGCCTGGCTGGCCGCCCTGGACGAGCTGCGAAAGACGGCGCACCGCAAGGAGCGACCCACGCTGGCGCACCTGATGTCCCTGGATGGCGTGCTGAAGACGGTCAGCCGCAAGGACCCGGAGGCGCTGTGGGCATCGGTCCAGCCGCTGATGGACAAGGTGTTTGCCGAGTTCGACGCCACGCGCGCGGCCGAGGGGCGCCGGACGCAGGAGGACATCCGCCGGTGCGCCGCCGACATCAGGGACCGCATGGCGCTGATTGAGGCCCGGGTCCCGCAGATAGAGGCCCGCATCCGCACCGGCCTCCAGGAGCGCTTCCGGGAGCTGCTGGGAGACGGCGTGGATGAGTCCCGCATCCTGGCGGAGACCGCCGTGCAGCTCATGCGGGGAGACATCAACGAAGAGGTGAAGCGCACGCAGGGCCACCTCCAGAGCCTGGAGGAAGCGGTGTCGGCTCCCGGACCGCAGGGCAAGAGGCTGGACTTCATCTGCCAGGAGATCGGGCGGGAGATCAACACCATCGGCTCCAAGAGCATGCTGATGGAGATCGACCAGGCGGTCATCGCCGTCAAGGACAGCCTGGAGAAGATCCGGGAGCAGCTTCGCAATGTCGAGTGAGGGTTCGGGGTTGCCGCGAGACACGGCGCGCCTGCGCGGACCGAACGGCCTGCGGGTGGCGATCTCCGGCAAGAGCGGGTGCGGCAACAGCACCGTGTCCCGGCTCGTGGCCGAGTACCTCGGCTTGCGCCTGGTGAACTACACGTTCAAGGACCTTGCACGGGAGCGGGGCAAGACGTTCGAGGAGATCAGCATCCTCGCGGAGACTGACCCCCAGTACGACCACACCATCGATGGCAAGCAACTGAGGCTGGCGGAGGAGGGCGGGTGCGTCCTCGGATCCCGGCTGGCCATCTGGCTGCTGCGGGACACGGCGCTCACCGTGTACCTGCGCGCCTCGCTGGAGGTGCGTGCCGCCAGGATCGCAAAGCGGGAGGGCACGCCGTCCGAGCAGGCGCTGCGGGAGACGCGGGCGCGCGACCTCCGCGACCATGACCGCTACGCCCGGCTATACGGGTACGACGTTGACTCCTTCCAGTTCGCCTCCCTGATCGTGGATGCGGAGGCACCGAGCCCGGAGGAACTGGCGCGGCAGATCGTGGAGCAGGCGGCCCGGCTGGGCCCCTGACCAGCCCGGCCCCTCCCTTGTACGAACGTCGAGAATCTGCTAACTTCTTGTCAATATGGTACTTCCGCTTGATCTCCTGGAAGGTTTTCAGGGCAACATATATGAAATGACCTGCGCGGCCATGAAGCGCAGCATCCAGATCAATCTCGCCGGTGACGACGAGCTGGAAGCCAACCGGGGCAAGATCGTTTCCACGGCTCTCAAGCAGATCCTCAACCAGAAGGTCAGGTATCGCCACCCGGAGTCCTGAGGAGCCCGGCGCGCCGAAGCGGGCCGGGCTCTGGTGCTCGAGGGCGGCCGCGGCTACAGCCCGATGGTGATCTCGGTGCCGTCCCGCACGATCTGGAATGACGCGGTGCGCGGGCCCTGGTCAAGAGCGGAATAGAAATCCATCAGGTTCCTCACGGAGCGTCCGTTGACGGACGTGATCACGTCTCCGACCCGCAGGCCGGCGATAGCCGCCGGTGTGTCCTGGTCCGCCAGCGCACCCACCACCACGCCTTCGCGGATGCTCGACGGGATTCCCGCGTCCTGGCGCACCTGGTCCGTGAGGTCCACGACGCTCACGCCGGGCCACAGGTTCTTCGGCTGCGCCACCTCGTCCTTGGGATCCCGCGCCGCGATGGTAGCCTGCAGCGTCTCGTGCCTCCCCAGGTGCATGACGGAGACGGTGGTCTGTGTTCCGGCTTCCAGGGAGCCGATGACCTGCGTGAGCCGGTTGGCGTTGGTGATGGGCGTCGCGCCGACGGCAGTCACGAAGTCCCCCGGCAGGAGGCCCGCCCG
>DASRZR010000381.1:0-6776 GCA_035686185.1 Spirochaetia bacterium
CGCACGCCCTTGGTCCCGACGAGCTTCACCGCCTCCACGATGTTGTCCACGCGCTTGGGCAGCATGAACTGCGCGGAGTTCACCAGCTTCAGCAGGTCGGCGGTCATGGACGGGTCCACGCTGATCTCCCGCGCGATGTCGTTGATGTCGGAGTTCGGGTCCGCGATGAGCTGCTGGAGGTTCACGATGTTGTCCGGGAACTGCGGGAGGGTGTCGATCTCCTTCACGATGGTCTGCGTGAGCGTTTCCAGCTGCTCCAGGTGCACCTCGGAGAAGGGGATGGTGATGGTGGCCACCGTCTCCCCTTCCTCGCTGTCGATGGAGAAGCAGTCCTCCGTGAGGCCGATCTTCTTCATCATGAGCACGAGGATCACAATCCCCAGGCCGGCGCCCTCCGAGCTGTCCAGCACGGTGGCAAACGCCTCCTCCAGGGAATTGAAGGCGCGCGAGCGGGCCAGGCGGTCGAACACCCGCATCTGCTCCTTCTTCGAGATCTCCACGTTGTTGCGCACCATGATGCTGAGAGACGGGCCCTTGGTCTGGAAGATGACCTTGATGTACATCCCCAGCTCTTTCTGCTTCTGCAGATAGTACTGGATGTTGTCGAAGGTCTCCTGCTTGAAGTTCTTCATCCCGGCCTCGTAGTCCTTGTCGTTGTTGAGGTCGAGGCCCTTCTCCAGGAAATACACGCGCTTCGTGTTCGCCTTCTTGGCGTTCACGGCGAGCTCCCGCAGGCAGTAGGACAGCGGCTCCTTCAGCTTCTCCTGGCCCAGCTCGGCGAGGAAGCTCTCCAGCACGCGATCGAGGTAGATCTCCGTTTCGTGGGGAAGCGTGTAGGTCTTGAACGTGAGAGGGACGGCGTTGTGGGCCGCGCGTTTTACCTGCGCGAGGTCGATTTCACTTGACATTGAACCCCCTCGATGTTCGTTCTCTCAAGGTTAGTTGATGGAACCGGGGGTGTCAAGCTTTTGGCGTTCCGGCGGCGTCGGACGGCATCCCGAGCAGGCGGCGCAGGATGTCCACGTGCTCCTTCTCCATTGCCGCGAGGACCTCGAACGCCCGTTTGACTGCCGGAATCCTGCTGATCCGCCGCAGGTTCCCGTAGAAGATCCAGGTCTTCTCCTCGTGCTCGAGCGCGGCGCGCAGGTCCGCCGACCACGCGGCCGCCTCCTCGCCGGCCAGCGGCCGGATGGCATCGAAGCCGGCGTACAGGTGGCCGGCCAGCATCCGTTCCAGCTCGTCCAGGGAGAGCCGCCCCGCCGCGGCATCGGAGAGCACGCGCTGGTGCAGCTCCTCCTCCTCCAGCAGGTGGCAGAGGCTTCCGTCCAGCGACTCGTCGCGGCAGCTATTGGACAGCTTCAGGCGGGCCCGCAGTCCCCGGTAGGCGTCGATGGCCTGCCGTTCGAAGGAGAGGCCGCTGGCGAGCACGCGCCGAAGGATCCAGCGGGAAAGCGCTCCGCTCATCGCTATCCCCGGATGGCCTGCACGAGCGTCCAGGTCCCGAACCCGAGGAACACCGCCGCGGCGGCGAACTTCAGGATGCGCTCCGGAACGAGGCGGCCCACCACGCCCCCGAGCACGACGCCGAGGAACGAGGTGCACACGAGCGCCAGCGCCGCGCCGAGGAAGACGGACAGCGGGGACGTGGCCTCGGAGGCGAAGGCGAACGTGGAGATCTGCGTCTTGTCTCCCAACTCGGCAAGAAAGATCATGACGAACGCGGATCCGAACACCTCGAGATTGAACGGCACCGTCGGTTCCTCCCCTGCCGCATTCTATACGGGCCCACGGGAGCGCGCCATCTGCCGGCCCGCGACTTTCTCAAGCGCGCGTGAACCGTTATACTCGCCGAACCTTTCCCCGAAAAGGACGCGCGAATGATCACGAGGCAGAAAGTCGCTCCCGGCATCTTCTGGGTGGAGATCCCCGAAGCGGACCTGAGGATCCTCTGCGGGTGCCCGGCAGACGCCGTGAAGCACCTGATCCGGAGGGGCCTCATTGCGCCGGTCGCGCGGGAGGGCGTGGCCTGTGAGACGGGCCCGAACGCCATTCTTCTTTCTGACACCCCCGTGCAGAAAGGCAGCTTCGCCAATCTCGCCGAGTTCCCGCTGCTGCAGATGTTCTACCGCCAGGGCATGCTGATCCCCGGACACCCCGCCAACACGGGGCGCAAGCCGCTGCTCATCGGCCTGGGAGACCAGGTCCGCTCCCAGAGCGAGTACTTGCGGCGAGGCAACTACGGCCTGGTCTCCCCGGAGGAGCTGGAGGCCACCGGGCTCTCGCGGGAAGAGGCCCGCGAGATGTTCGCGGTGAAGAAATGGTTCAGCTTCGGGACGATCCGCACCACGTCAGACCTCGTGGACATGAGGCCGGTGGACTCGGACACGGTGGATCTCGCCCCGGGATGCGTCCTGCACCGCAAGGGCTTCAACCGCTACGAGTTCCTGGCCGCCGGGAGCTCGGTGGAGGTGGACCTGACGCTGGGTCCCGGAGAGGAGTTCGAGCCGGCGTATCTCCTGCCGGGCCGCGCCGCGCGCCGGGAGCAGTTCTCCGTCATCCACGTGGGCGAGGGAGACGGCTGGACGGTGGACCGGCCCTGCATGGGGAGCATCGTGTGCGCCGGCGGCCTTTTCTACCTCGTGGACGCCGGGCCCCACCTTACGAAATCACTGGACGCGCTGGGGATCACGTTCGCGGAGATCGAGGGCATCTTTCACACCCACTGCCACGACGACCATTTCTCGGGGCTGACCGCCCTCGTGAGGTCGGACCGCCGGCTGAAGTACTACGCCGTCCCCTGGGTTCGCGCGAGCGTGCAGAAAAAACTCGCGGCCCTCATGCGGATCGGGGAGGAGCACCTTTCTTCCTTCTTCGAGGTGCACGACCTCAAGGAGGGAGCATGGAACCGGGTCGGTGCCATGGAGGTGCGCCCGCTTTTCTCGGCGCACCCCGTGGAGACGACGGTATTCTTCTTCCGTTCGGGGGAAGGACCGGCCCGGCGCAGCTACGCCCACCTGGCGGACCTGGCGTCCGTGGACGTGCTCACCCGGCTCAGCACCGCCACGTCGGACGGCCCGGCGGCGCTGAGCGAGGCACGGCGGGATGCGTTCCTGCGGGACATCCGCGAGCCCGTGGACCTGAAGAAGATAGACGCGGGCGGCGGAATGATCCACGGGGAGGCCTCCGACTTCGCGGCGGACGCGTCGGCCCGGATACTCATCAGCCACGGCACCCACGCGCCGGCGACCGGCGGAAGGATCACCACGGCGGAGTTTGGCGACGCGCACGTGCTCATCGCCGGGGAGCGCGAGGCTTACTTCCGCCACGCCGCCGAGTCGTACCTTGCGGCGTGGTTCCCGAACTGCCCGCCGGATTCCCTGCACCCGCTGGCGCGCTGCCCGGTGCGGGAGATAGCCGCCGATGAGGTGGTGTGTCCGGCCGGAGACACGGAGGCCGACGTGCGGCTCATCCTCGGCGGCATCGCGGAGGAAACGGATTCCTCCGCCCGGGCGGTGCGGCGCATCGGCGTCGGGGCATTCGCCGGAGGCTACTCGGCCAGCGACGCGCCCCCGCATCCCGTGGGGGCACGAGCCCGCAGCATGGTGACGGTCCTCTCCATCCCCGTGTCCACGTGGCGGCGGTTCCTGAAGGACAACGGCGGACCGGAAGCCTGCCGGGAGCCTCCCCTCTCCCACGATGCGTTGTCCCTGTGCCCGGCGTTTGCCGGCGTCACGAGCGAGGGAGTGCTGCGGCGTATCGCAGCCCAGGCAGAGGAACGCCACCTGCCGGCGGGCACGCGCTGCCCGGCACCCGCGGAGCCGGGGATTTTCGTGCTGGCCCTCGGCGAGCTCGACCTCACGGTGGGCTCCCAGCTCCTGGAAACGCTGGGCCCGGGAGGTTTCTGGGGGGAGGAGCGCGTGGTGAGCTCCGCGCCCGGCCTGTCCACGGCCACGGCCGTCACGGACTGCGTCTACCTCGTGCTTCCCGCCACGGCGCTGCACGACGTGCCCTGCGTGCGGTGGGAGCTGCTGGAGACCTTCGAGCGCCGGCTGCGCAGCTTCCGGGCGGGGTTCCGGTTCGAGTGGTCGGAGTCGTTCCGCGTGAACGTCCGGCTGCTGGACGAGCAGCACCGGGAGCTCTTTTCCCGCGTGAACGTGCTTTCCCAGGCGCTTGCCGCCAGCGGCGACGTGGAAGGGCATGCGGAGGAGAAGGCGCGCGTCCTGGAATACGCCCGCCTGCATTTCCGGGACGAGGAAAAGCTCATGACGGAAAACGGTTACTCCCGGTGGGACGTGCAGAAGAGGGCGCACGAGATGCTGCTGGCGCAGCTGGAACGGCTGGCGGCCGCCACGGAGCGCCGCGCACGGCCGCGCACGGAAACCGCGGTGGACTACCTCAAGGAGTGGCTCATCTCCCACACGCTGCTGGAAGACCTGCAGTACCGCGACTTCTTCACGATGCGCGGGATCAGGTGAGCGCCGGCGCGGAGCCGGCTCCGGCCAGCGGCTTCACGAACACCCGGGAGCGGCGCTGCAGGTTGTAGGAAAGCCTCTTCTTCTCCGGCAGCGCGGAGGGCTCCGATTCCGCGAACCCGAGCTTCAGGAACCAGTCCGCCGTCTGCGTGGTCAGCACGAACACGGACGCAAGGCCCCGCTTCTGGGCGCGCTCGCAGAGGTACCCCACGAGCTTGGGACCCACCCCGAGGTGCAGGAAGTGCTCGTCCACGGCTATCGCCGCGATCTCCGCGGTCTTCTCCGGATACTCGTGAAGCGCCGCGCAGGCGTGCACGGAGTCGTCCACTTCGAAGACGATGTAGTCCGCGATGTCTTCCTCGAGCTGCGCCTCGGTCCTCGGCAGCAGGATCCCGCGCTCCACGAACGGCCTCATCACGCGCAGGACGTCGGAGATGTCCTTCAGGCTCATGGGCCGGATCCCGCCGTAGCGGTTGGAGTACACCATCGTGCCGGACCCGAGACTGGAGAACGTCTCCTTGAGGATGACCCCCTCCGTGCGTCCGTCCAGGATGTGCACGCGCTCCACGCCTCCCGCGCAGGCCCGGCGGGCCCGGTGCAGCAGCTCCAGCTCCGCCTCCCGCCCGGGGTTGGCGTCGAAGAACGAATCCAGGTCCGCGAGGCTGAAGTTCGCCAGCCGGCCGCCCGGGGCCACGGGCACGCCATCCGGCACGGAGAAGGAAGAGGCGGAGAGCTGGGGCCGCACGGTGAGGAAGACGAGCTTCTCCGCGCCCAGGCTGGAGGCCACCACCACGGCCAGCTCGTTGGAGGAGATGTTGTACGGCGTGCCGACGGAGCTCCACCCGATGCACGGGAAGATGGGCACGACGCCGTCTTCCATCACCTTGCGCACGGAATCCCCGCGCACGCTCTCCGGCAGCCCCGCGCTCTGGTAGTCCACGCCGTCGATGACGCCGATGCCGCGCGCCCTCACCCAGTTGCCGATGACCGCGGTCGTCCCGTTGGCGGACAACATGGTCATGACCCGGTTGGACACGTCGAAGGCGGCCATCTTGATGAACGGGATGGCCTCTTCCGAGGTCACGCGCACGCCGCCCCGCACGTGGAACGGCACCTCGTACTTCTGGAGGATCTCGTCGATGCGCCGCTTCGCGCTGGGGATGAGCGCCACGCGGATGCCGGCCTCATGCAGGAGGGACAGGTCCTTGACGACAACGGAGAACAGCGGATCGTCCAGCACCGCGTTGTCGATCCACACCACGAAGGTCGTGCTGTGAAACTGCCGCAGGTAGCCGAACACCTCCCGGATGGTGTCCACCCGGCTCGCCAGGTCCTGCTCGGCCGCTGCCGGAGGGCTGCCGTTGTCCATGACCGAGAGCGTAGCGGCGGCCGGCGCAGTCGTCAATCGGCGACGCGGTAGCCGCGCTCCGCGGCGCGGATCAGGCGGAACAGCGTTCGGTTCACCGGGACCGAGAGGCCCCGCGGCTCTGCCAGGGCCATGACGGTGCCGGCAAAGGCATCCACCTCGGTCCGGCGGCCGGCTTCCACGTCCTGCAGCATGGAGGTCTTCCCCTCCGGGGCCAGCTTCGAAAGCGTGCGGCCCCATTCCGCCACGTCGGACTCCTCCAGCCCCGTGCCGAGCGCCCGAGACAGCGCGACCGTCTCGCGCATGGCGGACTCCATGAGGTCCTTGGCATCCCCGTCCACCTGGAACCGGCCGTAGGTGGCGCGAAGGACCGCGGAGGCCTGGTTGATGCCCACGTTGATCATGAACTTGAACCAGAGGCTTCGGACCATGTCCGCGGGGACGGCGAACGGAACGCCTGCCTCCTGGAAGAAGGAAGCGATCCGTGTCACGCGCTCGCTCCACGCCCCTTCGACATTCTCCGGGTCCCCGAAATGGATCCTGCCGCGTCCGGAGAACCGCGTGGCGTGGCCTTCCCGCACCGCGTCGATTCCCAGGATCATGGCAAGCGGCACCTTCTCCGCTCCGAACGCCCTGGCCAGCGCTTCCTCGCTGGAGATGCCGTTCAGCAGTGAGAGGATCAGCGTTGCCGGTCCGACGTGGCGGCGCAGGTCGGTGATGAGCTGGTCAAGCTGGTACGTCTTGACCGCCACGACAACGAGGTCTGGTTCGCTCGTGTCCTCCGGCGCCACCAGCGGAAAATCACGCCGCGCCCCGTTGAGCAGGAACCCGTCCTGCCGGTAGCGACGCGCGCGCTCACCGCCGGCGAGCACGGAGACGGCGCCGGGCGCCTTGTCCGCGATGAGCGCTGCCACGGCCGCGCCCACGGCACCGGCGCC
>DASRZR010000382.1:0-5136 GCA_035686185.1 Spirochaetia bacterium
GCCATGACGGGACACCAGGAGCACCCGGGAACGGGCCGCACGCTGATGGGCACCGACACGATCTCCGCTTCGATAGAAGACATCGGGCGGGCGTGCGGCATGAAGAACATCGCCACCGTGGACCCCTATGACCTGGACGGCACCACGGCCGCTCTTCGCACCGCGCTGGAATCCAACGAGCCGTGGCTCATCGTCTCACGGTCTCCGTGCCCGCTGTACACGAAGAAGGCGGTTGGCCCGGCCCGCCAGGTGGACCAGGAGCTGTGCCGCAAGTGCAAGGCGTGCCTGCGGCTGGGCTGCCCGGCCATCGAGTACGTGAACGACGAGATCCACGTGAACGAGATGCTGTGCGGCGGCTGCGCGCTGTGCGAGAAGGTCTGCAAGGACGGCGCCTTTGCGATTGCCAACGCGGCAAAGGCGTGCCATGAGTGATACCACCGGCATCGTGATGGTGGGCGTGGGCGGCCAGGGGATCCTGCTGGCCGCGCAGATCACCGCCCGGGCGGCGCTGGCCAGCGGCTTCGACGTGAAGACGAACGAGGTCCACGGCATGGCCCAGCGCGGAGGGTCCGTGGTGGCCCAGATACGATTCGGCACGCGCGTGTTCAGTCCGCTGGTGCCGGAGGGCTCCGCGCAGGTGCTGGCCTCCCTGGAGCGCATCGAGGCGCTGCGGTTCGCTTCCTACCTCGCCGCGGACGGGCTGGCGGTGGTCTCTTCCCAGGCCATCGTGCCGGTCACCGTTTCCTCTGGAAAGGCCGTGTACCCGGCGGATGCGGAGCAGCGGTTGCGCGCCGCCTTCCGGCGCCTGGCGTACGTGGACGCCATTGCGGTGGCGGAAAAGTTGTGTGACTCCCGGGTGGCCAACGTGATCCTGCTGGGCGCCATGTCAACGGCCCTGCCGCTCCCCCGGGAGAGCTGGGCGGAGGCCATCTCCCAGTGCGTGAAGCCGGCGTTCCGGGAAATCAACCTGCGCGCCTTTGACGAGGGAGCCGCGCTGGCGGCTCGCGCTTAGAGGCGGCCCTGATGAAGCTGCTCCTGGCGGCGGTGCTGATGGCAGCGGCGGCGGGGGCGATCTCGGCCCAGGATGCCAGCGCAGCCCCGGCCCCGGACGCCACCACGGCCTCGAACGCCACGCCGGTGACCTTTCTAACGGTGAACCTGGCGCGAGTGCCGGTGTACGAGCTGATGAACATGACGACCTCCTCCACGGTGAATTACTTCACGGTGGACGCCTCGAACCCCACGTTCGTGGCGCCGCTCACCCAGGATGTGCAGGGCGGCTGGCACGTCTACCAGCTTGGGCTATCCCCGCTGTTCAACAGTCGGTTCCAGATTGTCGCGGACGGCAGGCCCCAGACGTGGCGCCTGGATGCCGGTAACCCTTCCCTGCAGGTGGCGGGCTGGGCCGCGCTCCTGGCGGGCCTGATCGTTGCGGCAATCGGTGTGAATGACGCCAGCAGCGCCTCCCCTCTGCTTTTCCATCCGGCCAGCGCTCCGTACGTGGAGATGGCCGGTGCGGTCGTGGGAGGGGTCGGCCTGGCGGTTGTTTTCAGTACTCGGCCGTCAGCAACGCGAGTTCCGTAGCCGGCACGCGAGGGAGCGGGGATGCTGGCAGCAGCTTCGACGCGCGCCAAAAACGGAATAGGGTTCATCTCCCGGCTGTACTACGGCTTGCGCCGCTCCTGGAAATGGTTTGCCATCTTCCTCACCGTCACCGGGCCGGGTGTCATCGTCATGGTGGCGGACAACGACGCGGGGGGCATCACTACCTACGCGGCCACGGGCGCGAAATACGGCTATGGGCTGTTGTGGTTCCTGGTGATCCTGGGGCCGGTGGCCTACGTGATCCAGGAGATGACCGTTCGGCTGGGCGCGGTCACCAAGCGGGGCCACGCGGAAGCCATCTTCGACGCCTTTGGCCCGTTCTGGGGATGGTTCTCCCTGGGGGACCTCATCCTGACAGACTGGCTCACGCTCATCACGGAGTTCATCGGGATGACGGCGGCTCTGGCGATATTCCACGTGCCGCCCCTGCTGACGGTCATCGTGGTCACCATCATCATGCTCCTGATGGTCCTCCAGGGCCGGTACTGGACCTGGGAGAAGATCGCGTTCTTCTTCTGCGTGCTGAACCTCGTCTACATCCCCGGCGCCATTCTCGTGCACCCGTCGGTCTCCGACATCGTGCGCACCGGCGTGGTCCCGAACTTCCCCGGCGGGTTCACGAATGACATGTTCTTCTTCCTGATGGCGAACATTGGCACTACGATCGCGCCGTGGATGATCTTCTTCCAGCAAAGCTCGGTGGTGGACAAGAGCTTGAAGGAACGGGACATCCCCTGGGGCCGGCTGGACACGGCCATCGGCGCGTTGGCCACCGTGGCGGTAGCCGTGTTCATCATCATCACCACGGGCTCCGTCCTGAAGGGGAGCGACGTCCAGGACGCCGCGCAGGCCTCCGTGGCACTGATGGCCGTGCACCGGTGGATCGGGACGTTCCTGGCCATCGGGCTTTTCGATGCCGGTTTCCTGGGCGCCATCTGCATCTCGCTTGCCAGCTCGTGGGCGTTCGGGGAAGTGTTCGGCTGGGCGCATTCGCTGAACAACAAGATCCGGGAAGCGCCATGGTTCTACGGAAGCTACCTGCTGCTGGTCGGCAGCGCGGGAGCCGTGGTGCTGATCCCCGGGGCCCCCCTGGTGCTGATCACACTGTTCGTGCAGGTGATCGCCACCACGCTGCTGCCGGCCGCCATGGTGTTTCTCATCATCCTGCTGAACGACGAGGAGCGAATGGGACAGTACCGCAACAGCCGGCTTCAGAACGTGCTGTCCGTGTTCGTGGTGGCGGTCATCGTGATCCTCTCCACGATGTACGCGGTGACCGCGCTGTTCCCCGGCCTGCTGAAATAGGAGCATGGCGATGAGTGATGCGGGCAATCGTCCCCGCGGCCCGGTGCGCGCGATCTTCGGCCGGCCGTTCCGCCGGATCCGTGAGATCAACAGCCGCTACGCGGGCCATCACGTGAAGATGACCCCCGTGGTGAAGGCGGCGTTGTTCCTGCTGCGGGTGTACCTGCTGCTGCTGGTGGGAGTCCTGTTCCTGAAGTTCTTCCTTGTCCTTTCCGGAAAGTAGGAGGCCGAGGTGACCGAGACAAGCGCGCCAAGGGAAGAGCCGGAGTTCTTCTACATGTCCACGCTGCTCCGGGACAAGGTCCTGCGCCGCACGGGGGATCGGATGGAGACGCTGGGCACCCTGACGGACATGGAGATCCGCCTCGGCGGGCTGTACCCGGAGGTGGTGAACCTCATCGTCAGCCGGTCCATGGGTCGTCCACCGCTGGAGGTGCCGGCCCGGTTCGTGAAGGCCATTGACGTGAAGCGCAGCGTGGTGAGCGTGCCGGACTCCGTGCGCCTGCGGGAGTTCGAGGGGGAGTCCTCCCGGATCCTCATCAAGGACATGGTGCTGGACAAGAAGATCATCGACACGGACGAGTACGAGGTGGAGATCGTCTACGACATCCACATCCTGAGGGCGCGCGGACGGATGTGGGTGGTGCACGTGGACGTCAGCAAGGCAGGGATGATGCGGAGGCTGCACCTCGGCTGGCTGGCCCACCTGCTGTGGGGCACCCCGAAGGTGGCGGACCTCCTGCCCTGGAAGTACGTGCAGCCCCTCCCCAGTGACCTGGACCGGTTCCACGGCAACGTGAAGCTGAACATCTCGCGGGAGAAGATCGCCGACATCCACCCGGCGGATCTCGCGGACATCATGGAGGAGCTCTCCACCGACGAGCGCGTGGCCCTCATGGACACGCTGGACACGGAGACCGCGGCGGACACGCTGGAGGAGGCCGAGCCGCGCGTGCAGAGAGACCTGGTGGCTTCCCTGAGGCGGGACCGGATCGCGGAGCTGCTGCAGGCGATGACCCCGGCCCAGATTGCCGACCTGCTGGAGATCCTTCCCCGGATCGACTCGGAGGCGCTGAAGAAGACGCTGGCCGCGGAGACCACGCTGAAGGTGAACGACCTGATGCAGGTGCACGAGGTGAAGCTCGGCTCCGTGGCCACCAGCCGCTACCTCGCGCTGCCGGCACACGCGCTCGTTCGGACCGCGTTCTCCCGGTTTCGAAGCAGAAAGACCCGTTACGACGTGATCATGTACGTCTACGTGACCGCGGAGGACGGGACGCTCCAGGGAGTCGTGGACATCCGGGAGCTGATCCAGAACCGCTCCGATGAGCGCCTGGGCGCCATCATGACGGAACAGGTGGTAACGCTGTCCGCGGAGGACAGCGTGTCGGACGCGGTGGCGGAGTTCACGAAGTACGGGTTCCGTTCCCTGCCGATGGTGGACGAGCAGCGAAAGCTCATCGGCGTGGTCTCCTACAAGGACCTGCTGTCCGTCATCCAGTAGACGGGGATCCCGGGGAGGCTGACGGGCCGCGGCCCGCTCAGCGCGTCCAGGTCTCCAGCGCGGCCAGGAACCGGCGGAACTCCGCCCGGGGGAATGCGTTCTCGGAGATGCGCACGTACTGGCCCGAGCGGGTCCGAAGCCTCACCACGCCGATTCCCAGCAGCCGGCGGATGCGAAGCCGGCGGACCGCCGTCCGGGCCACGGCCAGCCGGGAGAGCCCCGCACCTCGATAGATGACCAGCTCCCCTTCGCTCAGTTCTACCGAGCGCACGCCGGTCCACAGCCAGATGGCGACGTCCGCCGCGAACCCGGCAAGCACGACGAGGCACAGAAGAACGACGGCGAGCGGGGACAGGAGCATGCGGACCCTTGCCACCGCCACGAGAAGGACCTCTATGGCCACCAGCGAGATGGCATCCGTCACGATGAGGTACCGGGGCTCCGCCCGGACGGAGAAGTGCATCTTCGTGGACCCGCCGCAGAGGTATACCTGATCCGGCTTCGTCTTGACAGAGGGTAGTCCCATCGCTACGGTGGGTGCGGCTCGCGCATAATTATGCACGGCCGCGCGCACAGCAGGACCTAAAGAGGGGACGTGGAGAACGGAAGAACATCGCCGGTGAGGGCCGTGCTCCTCCTGGAGGACGGCTTCATGCTGGAAGGGGAGGGGTTCGGCGCCCGGGGAGAGGCGTTCGGCGAGGTCGTTTTCAACACGTCGATCA
>DASRZR010000383.1:0-3942 GCA_035686185.1 Spirochaetia bacterium
GCTTCGCGACCCAGCGCTGGAGGACCTGCGCTTTCTCCCATTCCCCGGTGCCCCCGTTCTCCGGGCTCAGGGCCGGCACGGCGGTGAGGTCCCGCTGCATCTCGATGATCTGGTCCCGCTTTTCCTCGACGCGCCGCCGCAGCGTCTCTCGCGCATCCATCTGTGGTGCCTCCGAAAGCCTTATACGGCTTTTTCCTCCCCCGGGCAAGTGACGCCGCCCCACGGTGAAGCGGCCGGGGCAGTCGGTGCGCGCCGCCACTTGCCAAAATCCGCCCCCCGAAGCAGTATGGGCCCCATGCCGCACAGAACACTCGCCGCATGCGTTGCCGCTGCCTGCGGCCTGCTGCTCGCCGCGTGCGGGGCCCGTCCGGTGGCGTATGGCGTGGTGCTGTGGGGGGAGACCTCCGGCTCGCCACGGACCGGCTCCCTCGTGTCCATCCTGCAGAACTCCACCATCGGCTCCTCTCTCCTCATCAGCGTGCCGGGGGACAGCCGGCCGCGGGAGTACCTGCGCGGCCGGCTTCGCGTGTTCCCGCGCAAGTCGGATGCCACCGCTTTCGCCGCGGCGTACGCGCCCTCCGTCAGCTCGTGGGCCGTCGTGATGAAGGAGGATTCACCGCCGCTTCCTCTGCGGGAATCTCCGGCCCCTGACGCCCGGCCGGTGTACAAGCTGCAGTACGGGCAGGTGGTGAAGGTGGTGAGCCGCTCCGCGGACAAGGCGGACGTGAAGCCGTACACCGACTACTGGTACGAGGTGGCCACGGAGGACGGCTTCACCGGCTGGTGCTTCGGCCACTTCCTGAAGACGTTCACGTCGGCGGACCCCGCAACGGACGCGCAGCATATCCTCAGCCAGGACGAGGTGCTGGCGCGGATCATGGGCACGACGTGGCGGCCGGCCTGGTTCCTGGACATGATGGCCCGGGGCGCCATTGACCTCACGATGTTCCGGGAGGACGTCGGCCTGTTCCCGAGCCCGGAGGACAAGCTGATGCGGCTCGTGCTGCCTCTGTCCACGTTCGAGTTCCATTACACCGGGGACCCCCAGAAGGTGGGGGCCGCCTCCTACACGTTCCCCGGGACCGACCTCCGCATCGACGTCCTGGATGACCAGCGCATCGACGTGAGCTACCACTACAAGGACCAGCTGAAGACGGACCTGTACGTGACGGTGAAGGATGACGTGGCCCAGGTGGTGGCGGCCGAGCAGCAGCGCCGCACGGACCTGTACAACGGGCTGCTGAAGAACGGCGCCGTCCTGTCCAGTGACGCCTACGGCACCATCCACCTGCAGCCGGACATGCGCTTCACGTGGGACGGGTTTTCCAAGCTCGTGCCCACGCTCGTGCGGCCGGACGTGAAGGGCCGGGGCACCGTGGACTTCTCCCTGCACGCGGCCAAGGGGATCGCCTCCGATTTCGACGGCGTCATCACGTTCATCTTCGACGAGTACCCGAAGGCGGGCCTCAGCTTCCTGTACAAGGGGGCCGGCGGCGGCCTGCGCTTCACGTCCCTGGGGCGTGACAGCGTGCAGGACCTGTTCGTCACGCAGCCCAGCCAGACGCCCGTCGTGATCTTCTTCCGCCAGGGCTCGTAAGCGGTCGGGGCGCTTCCGTGCCGCTGGTGAGCCTTTCCGGCGTGTCAGTCTCCTTCGGAGAACGCCGCCTCCTCGACACGGTGAATCTCACCATCAGCGCGGGCATGAGGGTCGGGCTCGTGGGCCCGAACGGCAGCGGCAAGTCCACGCTCATGCGTATCCTGGCCGGCCTCTCCTCCGCGGACAGCGGCTCCGTGGTGAGGGAGAAGGACACGCGCGTGTCCTACGTCCCCCAGAGCGTCGCCCAGTACCCGGACGGGCCGACGTTGTGGGACGAATCCGAGGGGGCCTTTGCGCGGGGCGCCGCGCTCGTGGCAGAGGCCGGGGAGCTGGAAGAGCGGCTCGGCGGACTGACGGCCGGCTCCCCGGAGGCCGAGGCACTGGTGTGGAAGCACCACGCGCTGCTGGAGAAGATCGAGGCGAGCGGCTACCACCGCCGGGCCGAGTCCCAGCAACGCGTGCTCACCGGTCTTGGCTTCTCCCGGACGGACTTCTCCAAGCCCTGCGCCGCGTTCTCCGCCGGGTGGCAGATGCGCATCGCGCTGGCGCGCGCGATCCTGGAAGCGCCGGACATCCTGCTGCTGGACGAGCCTACGAACTACCTGGACCTGGAGGCGCGGACCTGGCTGGAGCAGTTCCTCGCGGAGTTTCCCGGAGGCCTCCTGCTCGTCTCCCACGACCGGTACTTCCTGGACGTGGTCGTGCAGTCCATCGCCGAGATCTTCATGAGCCGGGTATCCGTGTTCACCGGTTCCTATACTCACTACGAGGAGGTCCGAAGCCGCGAGCTGGAATCCCTCATGGACCGCTGGCGCGAGCAGCAGGAGGAAATCGCCCGCACGGAGGCCTTCATTTCCCGGTTCCGCTACAACGCATCCAAGGCGCGCCTTGTGCAGAGCCGGATCACGGCGCTGGAAAAGATGGAGCGCATCGAGGTGCCGCCCCTCACGAAGGCGATCAGGTTCGCGTTCCCGCCGCCGCCTCCCTCCGGCCGGCTGGTGCTGTCCGCGCAAGGGCTTTCCCGTTCATACGGCGGCCGGCAGGTCTTCCGGGACGTGGGCTTCGAGGTTTCCCGGGGAGACAAGCTGGTCGTCGTAGGGGTCAACGGGGCGGGCAAGTCCACGCTCCTGCGCCTGGTCTCGCAGACCGAGGCGCCGGACTCCGGCACCCTGCGCTGGGGAACGGGCGTGGTCCCGGCCTTCTACTCCCAGGAGCACGCGGATGCCTGGACCAGCGGCCGGCAGGTGATCGAGGAGCTGGAATCCAGCGCCCCCACGTCGCTCATCCCGGAGCTGCGGACGCTGCTCGGCTCGTTCCTGTTCCGCGGAGATGACGTGTTCAAGAGCGTCTCCGTCCTGAGCGGCGGCGAGCGAAGCCGTCTCACGCTGCTCCTCCTGCTCCTGCGGCCGGCAAACCTCCTCATCCTGGACGAGCCGACGAACCACCTGGACCTTGCCTCCAAGGACGTGCTGCTGCGCGCGCTGCAGGACTTCCCCGGGACCGTGATCTTCGTATCCCACGACCGTCACTTCATCTCTCACCTCGCCACCGCGGTCCTGGAGCTGCGGGACGGCCGCGCGCGCTGGCTGCCGGGGGACTACGAGTACTACCTCTCGAAGTCCGCGCAGGATGCCGCCGCGGAACCGTCTGCGGTCCGCCACCCTGCCGCCGAACCGTCGGCCCGTGACGGGGCCGCGGATCGCGCCGAGGACAAGCGCATCAAGAGCGAGCTGCGGTCCCTGGAGCGCGAGGAGGAGCGCCTCCTGCAGCGGCTGGAGGCGCTGGAGTCTGAGAAGCGCTCGCTGGAGGCCTCCATGGCGGACCCGGAGGTGTACGCGCGGGGAGACAAGATGAAAGAGCTTGCCCGCCAGCACGCCGAGAACGAGAGCGCGCACGCGAAAACCATGCAGCAATGGGAAGAGGTGGACGCCCGGGCCCGTCGGACGCGTGACCTCGCCGCTCGCCGGTCCGAATAGCGTTGATCCACCGTCCGTTCCATGACTGCGCCGACCGTTCCACCGGACTCGGAGCACGGAACTGTCCCGCTGCGATCCCTTACCTTTCCCCGTTGAACGGTGAGACAGGCTGTTCAGCCAAGTCACTGTAACCAAAAGAATAAAATCTCTATTACAGTTATTAGAAATATTAACAACAATAACGCCATTAAAGGCATTATTCTTGCATGATCAATGCAGATCCCGAGGAGGGGCTCTGTGTTGAGAAACATCTCCCTGAGTCTGAAGCTGACCATCGTCGGGACCGTTCTGATGGCGGTTCCACTCGCCGCAATCACGATCCTCGCCGTTTCCCGAACCAGTGCGGGCCTGCAGGTGCTGGGGCAATCG
>DASRZR010000384.1:0-7241 GCA_035686185.1 Spirochaetia bacterium
CCCCGCCCGGCTGGTCACGGGAGTCACATCGGAGTCACAGCCGCCCCACCTCGCGGTCCGCGTGCTACCTTCTAGGGTGGAGGCACGTCATGCCCTACCGGCTGTACAAGGGAGTCTTTGCGGTCCGCTGCCGGCACTCCCCCTGCTCCTTCGACGATCACGTCAGGATCGAGGCGGACCTCCTCGGCGTAACGGAAGAGGACGTGCGCGCGGAGGCATACCGCATGGCCAAGGACCAGGCGGCCACGCGCCACGATTCCCAGCTCGGGCGCCGCGGACACAGCCTGGAGTCCCCGGAGGTGAGGATGGTCTCCGGCACGATCCAGAGGATCGGCGGAACGGCGCCCGCGGGGGGCGGTACCCGCCGCGGAATGATGGTGCGGCAGTTCCGAAAGGGTGAGGCCATATTGAAGAAGGGAGAGGCGGCCGGCACGGTCTGCGAGGTGCTCTCCGGCAGCGCCTACCCCGCCGCCAACCGGTCCCACCGCTACGAGGCCGGTGACTGCTTCGGCGTGGCGGCGCTCGTTCCCCACCGCACGCGCCTTTCCGACGTGATCGCGGGAGCCGATGAGACAGCGGTTGCCTTCTACGACCTGGGCGATCTTCGCCAGAGCGAGCCGGACCGCGCCAACCAGGTGGTGGCCCGGGTCATGGAGGACACGCTGCACGTCGTGGAGGAGCTGGGTCGCGCGGTGGACCGGCTGCGTCGGCAGCACAAGGCCGCTTCCTGAAAAAAAGGCGGGCCCGCGGGCCCGCCTTTCGATCCTCCGGCGCTTACGCCAGGAGATCTACCCGGGTACCCACCCCGGCAGGGTTGAGCCTGCTGGCGGACGGGGCCGCGGCCTTCACGAAGTCGTCGGAGTCCCCGTCGTTCTCCCTCTCTCCCGCCGCCTCCCGCGTCCGGGCGGCAACGAGATCAGGGGTCTGGGGGGCCGGAAGAGAAGCTGCATCGATTTTCATAGATATTCCTTTCTGTCTATATAGCATAGCAATGATAGACCGAAACGCAAGGGCCTGACGGGACGAAGAGGACGGCGAGGCCACCGCGCGCGTCGGGGCACCCGGGGGCTGGCCCTGAGGGGTCGCGGTTGAACACGGCGGCAGACGCGCGCTAAACTGCCGCCACCGAAAGGACTCCCGATGCAGCCTCCCTGGATGCGGCCCGTGGATTTCTCCAAGAAACCGATCTTCGTGTGCTGGGAAACCACCAAGTCATGTCTCCTGTCGTGTCGTCACTGCCGGGCCACGGCCATCCGCAGCACCCTGCCGGGCGAGCTGGGCACCGCGGAGGGCCTGGCGCTCATCGACCAGTTCCTGGAGTTCGATGCGCCCTACCCTGCCCTCCTGTTCACCGGAGGCGACCCTCTCATGCGTGCCGACATCTTCGACCTGATCCGTCACGCCACCTCGCGCGGCATCTACACCGCCGTGGCCGCAAGCGTCACGCCGCTGCTGGGCAACGACCGCCTGGAGCGGATGCGGGAGCTGGGCGTGGAGGTCGCTTCCGTGAGCCTGGACGGGGCCTCCGCGGCGGTGCACGACCGCATCCGGGAGATCGACGGGACGTGGCAGGCCACGCTGGACGCCATCCAGCGCGCCTCCGAGCGCGGGCTGCGGATGCAGGTCAACACCACGGTGATGAAGAGCAACCTCCACCAGCTTGCGGACATCTTCCACCTGGTGAGGGAGCGGGGCGCCGCCGCGTGGGAGGTGTTCTTCCTTGTTCGCACGGGACGCGGCTCCGCGCTGGAAAACCCGGACGCGGCGGAGTGCGAGCAGGTGGCCCACTTTCTCTATGAGTGCACGCAGTACGGGATCCCCGTCCGGACCTCCGAGGGACCGCATTTCCGGCGCGTGGCGATGCAGCGCCAGAAAGGCGCCGCCTCACCGGGTGGGGCTTTGTACACCGAGCTGGCGGGACGGCTGCGGGAGCTGGAAGGGGCACCGCGCAACCCGCCCGCCGTGCGGATGAGCGGCACCGGGGACGGGAAGGGTATCCTGTTCATCTCCCACGACGGCGAGGTCTATCCCAGCGGGTTCCTGCCGTTGTCCTGCGGCAACGTGAAGACGGGGACGTTGAAATCGATCTACACGACGCACCCGCTGCTGGTGGACCTGCGCACGCCAACCCGGTTGAAGGGTCGATGCGGCCGGTGCGAGTTCGCCGGCGTGTGCGGCGGCTCCCGGTCACGGGCCTTCGCGGAGTTCGAAGACCCGCTGCAGGAAGATCCCTCCTGCGCGTACGAGCCCACGGGCGTCCCCGCTCGCGCCTGACACCGGATCAGGCCAGCGTCGCCTTTTCCCCCTCGGACAGTGTCTCCTTCTTCGCGAGGCTCCGCAGCACGGCCCGCTCGTCATACAGGAGAAACACCGCCAGGCCGGCCAGGCAGATCGGCACGGAGACGATGGCGCTCATGCGGATGCCCCACGGGTGCTCCACCGACATGCCCAGCGTGAGGAGGCTCGGAAAGGCGATGTTGGCGATGGAGATGCCGAGGTTCGTCTCGAAGGAGCGCACGCCGAAGTACATCCCGGCCTTGAAGTTGCCCGTCTCGATGCCGTCCGCCTCCGCGATGTCCGCCACCACGGCGTTGGGAACGATGGTGAAGATCGCGATGGGAAGCGCGGCGAAGACCACCGTGACGTACGCGTACACGATGCCGGACAGGGGGAGCAGGCCCATGAAGGAGAACAGCACGAAAAGCAACGCCAGCATGCCGAACCCGGCCAGCATCACCTTCTTCTTCTCCCATCGGACCGCCGTGGCGGTGACCAGCGGGTAGAAGACGAAGGAAAGCACGAACATCACCATCATGAGGAAGGAAGTGACCTCCTTGCCCAGCCGCAGCAGCGTCACGACGTAGTACACGATGCCCATCTGGATGATGGTCTGGCACACGTTGTACAGGAGCTCGGACACGAGGAACCGCACGAAGTTGCGATTCCTCAGGGAAGACACCAGGGAGGCAACCGTGCCCTCCGTGGAGGCGGAGTACGCCGCGTAGCGCTTCTCGTCGATGACGAGCACCGGCAGCGCCATGAGCACGAGGGAAACGACGCCGAAGACCGCCTCCACGACCTGGAAGGCGCGCGTGGCGTCCACGCCGGCGTGCTCAAGGGTGGTCTGGAAATCGTAGACGAAGTTGCCCACCGCGAAGCCCAGGGACCAGGTCACGCCGATGGCGGTGCTGATGAACAGGCGCTCCCGGGGATTGTGGCCCAGCTCGCTGATCAGCGCGTTGTACGGGGCCGTGTACATTACATAGAAGAAATAGAACAGCAGGATCGTCACGGACAGCCACGCCGTGTTCATCCAGCTCGCGCCGGCGCTGGGGCTGGAGCCGAAGTGGCGCAGGGGGAAGAAGACCAGCACGGAGAACAACGCAAAGGGCGCGCAGCTCACCGCCATGAAGAAGCGCCGCCGGCCCATCCGGGCCCGGGACCGGTCGGACCAGGAGGCAAGGAGCGGATTGCTCACCGCGTCGAACAGGCGGGCTCCGAAATTGACGATCCCGATGATCGTGAACACGCCGGCCAGCACGCCCTCGAAGAGAAACGGCGGAAAGATCCGGGCGGCGGACGCCGTCTCCGGCGGCATGTAGAAGTACATGACCAGGTTGCTGACCCCGTAGGAAGCCAGGGACCAGCCAAGCTGGCCGAGGGCAAAGACCACGAGCTTCCAGGTGGGCAGCTTCTCCGGTGCGGCGCTCATGAACGATCATTGTAGCGCCGGGCGGGAATCGGCGCTACACGCCACGGCCAGCGTTCGGGACGCTGGCGGTCCTCACCGCGGGGGTTCCCGCGGCGCGGCGGTCACAGCAGCCGGTTGAACCAGGCCACCGAGAGTCCCGCCATCACTACCAGCAGGACCAGCGCGGCGGCCAGGAGCGGCGCCGTGATCTCGGTCTGCGCCTTCTCGAGCTGCAGCCGGGACCCGAGGGTCTGGTAGATCCCATCCAGCTCGCCGGCGTTGCTCGCCTTGAAATAGCTGCCGCCGGTGAGCAGGGCGATCTTCTTCAGCGTCGCCTCGTCCAGGATCGCGCGGAACGTGAACCCGCCGAAGCTCAGGTTCGTTCCCTCCCGGGTCCCGACGCCGATCGTGAACACGCGCACCCCCCGCAGGGCGGCGGCCTGGGCCGCATCCAGCGGGTCGGGCCCCTGGTTGCTCTGCCCGTCACTCAGCAGGATGATCGCGGCGCTCGGGTAGCTGCCCGGCGCAGCCGCCGGTGGTCCCGCCGGTGCCAGGGGAGACAGCGGGGCCGTCGGGTCCGAGCCGGCCTCCGGCGCCGGGGGAAAGATGGCATCCAACGCGGTCAGCAGGCCGCTTCCGATGGCGGTGAACATCTGGGGCTGCAGCCGGTCAATGGCCGCCAGCACCGCGGAGCGGTTGGTGGTGGGCGCCTGCACGAGAAAGGCGGAGCTGCTGAACGCCACGACGCCGACCCGTACTCCGACCGGCTGCGCCCTGGCGAACGACCGCGCGGCGTTCCTCACGGCCTCCATGCGGCTGGGAACGATGTCCCGGGCCCTCATGCTCCCGGACACGTCGATGGAAAGGATCACGGTGCCGCCCCGGCCCGGCAGGAGAACGGGGGCGGAAGGCCGCGAAAGAGCCACGACGCCGACGGCCACGGCGAGCAGGAACAGCGCGGCCGGCACGTGCCGCTTCCCGCCCGGGCCGCGGCCGGCGGCGTCCGCCAGGCGCAGGACGGAGGCGGCCCGTCGGAGCGCCGCCTGGCGGCGACGGGAGGCCAGGACGTGCGCCGCCGCCAGGAGCGGCACGAGCAGCAGCAGCCACAGCATCGCGGGCCAGGCGAACGTCATCGACAAAAGGTACAGGCTTTTTCGGACCCGGGGTATGAGGAACCGTCCCGGCGCCGAGCGGCGTTTTCTCTTGTCCGGCGCCAATATCCGTTGGTAGGATATGCGGATGGGTGATGCAAAAGCGCGGCGCGGAAAAACGAGCCCCGTCCCCGCCGGCACGATCCACCGTTCAATCCGCCTGCTGGCGGACGCGCTGGAGGACCTGGGCGCTTCGGTGTCCCTGCGGGACACCGAGCGGATGGCCATCATGATCAACGAGGCGATGAGCGCCGGCGCCCGCAGCTTCCACACGCCGGAGCACGTGTTCGCGCTCGTGGACTCCGGCAACCCGCACTCCACTCTCGCCGCACTCTTCCACGACCTGGTGTACTACCAGGTGGACCAGGGGTTCATCCCGGCCATCGCGCAGGCGGTGCAGGGTGCCATCGAGACGCGCGGCAGCGAGCTGTGGCTGCGCCCGGCGGACTCGAAGGACCGCGGCCTGGCCATCTGCATGGCGGTCTTCGGGCTGAGGCCGGGAGACCAGCTTTCACCGTTCGGGGGCATGAACGAGTTCCTGAGCGCGCTGGTGATGCACCGCAACCTGGACGGCGTGCTGAAGGAGAAGGACCTGGTCCCCGCCACCGCCTGTATCGAGGCCACCATCCCGTTCCGCAAGGCGGACGCGGCCGGCCGCACGCCCGCTGTCCTGCTGGAGACCAGGCTCACGGAGGCCAGCGCGGCGCTGGGCCTGTCCCTGTCCCGGCGCGGCGTGGAGCAGATCGTCCAGGGAGCCGTGCTGTTTGCCAACCGGGACGTGGCCAATTTCGCGGAGGCGGAAGTAACCCGGTTCCTTGACAACACCTGGAAGCTGCTGCCGGAGTCCAACCCGTCCCTGCGCACGCAGGGGATGTACTCCATCCGGAGCTACCGCGTGGCGCTCCAGAAGATGAACGGCTTCCTTCGCGGCCTGGATCCGTCCACGATCTTCGCACAGTACCACGGCGCCCCGGCGGAGGCGGAGTACCAGCTCATCGTGGAACGGGGCCGACGCAACATCACGACCGCCCGCGAGTACCTGGGCATCAAGCTGCTCACCGCCGCGGTCCTGGAGGCGCTCGCGGACCTGAGCGGCGGGGACACGCCCATGGCGCTGTTCATGGGAGACATCGGGGCAACGCAGCCGGGAAGCCGTCTGGAGGACTACCTGCCGGACCCGCCGGCCGAGGTCACGGATCGGCTCGATGCCACGCTGCATGACCTGCTGGCCCACGGCCGTGCCAGCGCTTCCAGCTTCGACCTGCAGAACTCCCCTCTCTCCCTGTTCGTGTACCGGCACCTTGGCTCTGCGGGCTACCATGACCTCCTGGAAGCAGCCCACGCCCTGTTCAGCGGCAGTCTCGCGCCGCAGGCCTTCCTCGATTCCCTTCCCGCGGACATGGTGGCCGGCATCGCGGAAGGATGCGCCCAGATGGCCTACACGCGCAGCCGGGAGCTCTTCGCGTACGCCGAGCAGCGCCGCCGAACAGTGGGCGCCTGAGGGGACCGGCACTACATTGGTGGCACAGGAGGCAGCATGAGCGCGGAGCGGGTTCTGGTGACGGGCGGGAGCGGGTTCATCGGGGGGCACTGCATCCTGCAACTGCTGGCCGCCGGCCACGAGGTGCGGACCACGGTGCGGTCCCTTCGGCGGGAGCCGGAGGTGCGCGCCACGCTGCGTGCGGCCGGGGCCGGGCGCCTGGAGGCGCTCTCCTTCGTGGAGGCCGACCTGCTGTCGGACGCCGGCTGGAAGGAGGCCATGGCCGGGTGCCGCTACGTCCTGCACGTGGCCTCTCCCTTCCCCCCCGGGGTCCCGCGCCATGAAGACGAGGTGATCGTCCCGGCCCGGGAGGGCGCGTTGCGGGTACTCCGCGCCGCGCGGGAGGCCGGTGTGTCGCGCGTGGTGATGACCTCTTCCTTCGCCGCCATCGGTTACGGCCACCAGAAGACGGACCGCCCGTTCACGGAGGAAGACTGGACCGACCCGGACGGCCGCGACGCGAGCGCCTACGTGAAATCCAAGACGCTCGCGGAGCGCGCGGCCTGGGATCTCCTGCAGCGCGAGGGCGGTGCGCTGGAGCTGGCCGTGGTGAACCCCGTGGGCGTGCTGGGGCCGGTGCTCGGCCCCGACTACTCCACTTCCATCCTGCTCGTCCAGCGGCTGATGGACGGCGCCGTGCCCGGGTGCCCCCGGCTCCACTTCGGCGTGGTTGACGTGAGGGACGTGGCCGACCTGCACCTCCGCGCCATGACGAGCCCGGCGGCGCGAGGACAGAGGTTCCTCGCGGTCGCGGGTGACTTCCTTGAGATGAAAGAGATGGCTGCCATTCTCAAGGCGCGCCTGGGCGCCGCCGCGTCCCGGGTGCCCACCCGGGTGCTGCCGGACTGGCTGGTGCGCG
>DASRZR010000385.1:0-2519 GCA_035686185.1 Spirochaetia bacterium
CCGTCCCCCGCGTAGCGGCGGAAGTCCCGCTGCACGTCGATGTTCATTCCATAGAAGATGGCGCTCACCGTCCCGATGCAGTCCAGGACGAAGGTCCTGCCGTTGACGGTGGCGTGGGATTCCGGCGCCTTTCCCATCAGCACTTGGGCGGAGGCGATGACCGCCTTCTCATCCGGGCTGACAGGCGCGCTCACCTGCTCCTGCGACCGGTAGGTACCGCGCGCAGCGGACCCGGACGGCGCGGAGGCGCCCGCCGAGGCAGGGACCGCGGCACCCGAAGGAGGACCGTATGGGTCATCCCAGTCCGGGTTCGAGTTGGAGACCATCCCGGAGAACACCGCGCATCCGCACACCGATATGGCAACGGCGCCCACGGCCGACAGGAAAGCCGTCCGGACACCGAGTCGTAACCACGAGATCGCACTCACACGGGATAAGTATAGTGAGCACAGGAGCCATTCTCAAACGCGGCCGCGGTACGCGGTTCCCGCTGCCGTCCGAAGTGCCGGACGGCGCCCCGTTCAGGCGTGGCCCTCCAGCGCCAGCGGCAGCATGGCGTAGAACGCGCTCGCGGTGACAAGGTCATCGATCCTCGTGTGCTCGTTGGGCGCATGCGCCTTGTCCTCGTCCCCGGGACCGAACCCGATGCAGGGGATCCCGTGCTTCCCGCAGATGGCCACGCAGTTCGTGCTGAACGTCCACTTGCCGACCTCGGGCTGCCGGCCGAACAACGCCTGGTAGGCGTGTCGGCCGCCGGTCACCAGCGGGTGGTCTTCCGGGATCTTCCACGTGGGAAAGTACAGCTCCTGGCTATACGCGGCGCCGTTCCACCCTTTGCCGTCGTATCGCGGCATGGCCACGCTTTCCGCGTCCGAGCCCATCGCTTTCTTCACCTGCGAGATGGCAAGCTCTGCGGTCTCCCCCCACGTGAGCCGGCGGTCGAGGTACAGCATGCCCTGGTCCGGCACGGCGCACTGGCTCGGCCCGTGCACGTCCACGCGGGACACCACCACGGTCCCCTTGCCCAGGAACTCGTCCGGCAGGAACGTCTCGTTCAGCTTCTCCATGGCCAGCGCGGCGCGAGCGGACTTGTATGCCGCGCTCTCCCCGCGCTCCGGCGCGCTGCCGTGGGCGGAGACGCCGCGCACCTTCACCTCTATCTCCATGCGGCCGCGGTGGCCGCGGTACAGACGGCAGCTCGTCGGCTCCGTGGACACGGCGAACTCCGGGCGCAGCCCTTCCTTCTCGATGAGGTACAGCCAGCACAGCCCGTCGCAGTCCTCCTCCAGGACCGTGAACGTGAAGAACACGCTGAACTTCCCGTCGTAGCCGAGCTTTTTCAGTATGCGCCCGGCGGTGATCATGGAGGCGGCGCCGCCCTTCTGGTCCGCCGTGCCGCGCCCCAGCACCAGGCCGTCCCGCACGATTCCGGAGAACGGGTCCGTGGTCCACCGGGAGGGATCTCCCACTCCCACCGTGTCGATGTGCGCATCAACGGCGAGCGTGCGCGGACCGTTTCCAACGCGCGCGATCACGCTGCCCAGGCCGTCGAAGCGCACGTCGTCGAAGCCGGCTTCCTGGCAGAGGGAGGCGATCTTGCGGCACACGGCCTCCTCCTTGCCGCTGAACGAGGGGATCTTCACGATGGTGGAAAGCGTGTCGGCCGCGGCGTTGCGGTATTCGCTCGCCAGCGCTCGCACCGAATCGGCATGTGGTTGCATGGCCACGAGTATCCGCCACGGAGCCGACGCGCGCAAGCCGGTGCAGCCGATGACCGGGGCGCTCAGGACGGAAGCGACGCCCCGTTCCGCAGCCAGGCCAGGCTTCGTCGGAAGGCTTCTTCCCGTGACACCAGCGGCACGTAGCCCAGGTCCCGGCGCGCCTTGTGGTCAACGAACGTGTGGTCCACGCAGGTCTGGATGACCGCGAAGCGGTTGAAGTTGGAGCGTGGAGCAACCACCTCCGCGGCTGCCGCCAGCCCGTACGCAAGCCGGTAGGGAATGGAGCGCCGCGGTACCGGCAGGGAGAGCGCCCGGAGGAACGGCTCCATGAAATCGAAAAGGTTCTCCGCGGGGTAGTGGTCGCAGATGAAGTAGCACTGGCCGGCCACCGGCGAGCCGGGACGGAGGGCCTCCGCGGCCAGGACGTGCGCCCAGGCCACGTTCTCCGAGTAGGCATGGCTGAACCGGGCCGAGCCGTCACCGAGACGGAGGGATACGCCCTTTCTGGCCATGCCGATGACGTTTCCCAGGTGGTACTTGTCCCGCGGCCCGTACATGCCCACGGGCCGAAGCACGCAGGTGGCAAGCGCGGGTCCGTTGGCAGCGAGCACGAGCTGCTCGGACAGGATCTTGGACCGGCTGTAGGCGTCCGACGGCATGCGCGCGGGATACGGCAGCGACTCGTCGCCGTCTGCGATCGGCTTCCTTCCATCCACCACCACGTCCATGGAGCTGGTGTACACCAGCCGGGGAACGCCAAGCCGTCGGCACGTGTCGACCACCTTCCGGTTGCCGCCC
>DASRZR010000386.1:0-2486 GCA_035686185.1 Spirochaetia bacterium
ACGTGATGGTGTCCAACTGCGGACATTCGAATCGATCCCAGTTCGACATTGTCTCACTATGGATCAAGCGGGTTGCTGCGATGGTTGCTTCCGAGGTGCTGGCGGAGTTCTACACGGCCAGCGGAAGGATACTCACGCAGCCCGGCGACGAGCAGAAGGAAAGCAGGGACGGCTACGTCCGGTTCCTGAGAGAATGCGGCAGCCAGCTCGCACAAAACCAGAGGCTGGACCAGGAGCACAGGGACAGGCTTGCCAGCAACGTCACCGATTTCTGAGGGGCCTTGCGCTCCTGCCGAGCGCCGCTCCCGCGCCCGAGTTTTGACAGCCCCCCCGGGACCGCCTATACTGCCGCGCATGTCATCACGCGGGTTCCCGGACGGATTTCTCTGGGGCGCGGCCACGGCCGCCTATCAGGTCGAGGGCGCGGTGCACGAGGATGGGCGCGGGGAATCGATCTGGGACCGATTCTGCCGGGTTCCGGGGGCCATTGCCAACGGTGACACCGGGGACACTGCCTGCGATCACTACCACCGCTGGAAGGAAGACATCGGGCACATGCAGAGGCTCGGCCTCTGCGCGTACCGGTTCTCCACGGCGTGGCCGCGGATCTTCCCGAACGGCAGGGGCAAACTGAATCGGAAGGGCCTCGACTTCTACGAGTCGCTGGTGGACGGCCTGCTGGCCGCGAAGATCCAGCCGGCGCTTACTCTCTACCACTGGGACCTGCCGCAGGCGCTGCAGGAGTCCGGCGGCTGGCTTGACCCGGATACGGCGTCGTGGTTCGCCGAGTACGCCGCCGCCATGGCCACGCACCTGGGAGACCGGGTGAAGATCTGGTTGACGCTGAATGAGCCGCAGTGCTCGTCATTCGTCTCTTACGCCGACGGCCGACATGCCCCCGGCGTCCGTGACTACGGCAAGGCCGTGCAGGTCTCCCACACGCTGATGCGGGCGCATGCCCTGGGCGTGGGCGCGCTGCGGCAACTGTGCCCGCCGGACGTGAGGGTAGGGGCTGCGATCGACCTGCACACCATGTACCCTCGCACGGACTCGCAGTCGGACCTCGAGGCGGCGCACCGCGCGGACGGCAAGGCCAACCGCTGGTTCCTGGACCCGGTGATGAAGGGAACCTACCCCGCGGATATCCTGGAGCTGTACACGCGCGCCGGCGTGGCGCCGGATATCCAGCCGGACCACATGAAGTCCCTGGCGGCGCAGCACGTTGACTTCCTGGGCGTGAACTTCTATTTCCCCGAGCGCGTGTCTGAAAGCGACGCCGGCGGCATCCCGCGCTACGTGTCCGGCCCGCGGGAAGGCAGTCCGGTCACGGACATGGGCTGGGAGATCAACGCGGAGAGCTTCCTCGAGCTGCTCGTGCGGCTCAAGCAGGACTACAACAACCCGGCCATCTTCATCACGGAGAACGGCGCCGCCTTTTCGGACTCCCGCGTGAAGGACGGCGAGGTCCAGGATGATGACCGCATCGAGTACCTCGGCTCCCACCTGGGCGCGCTGCGGCGCGCGATCCAGCAGGGCGTCAACGTGCAGGGATATTTCCTCTGGTCCCTCATGGACAACTTCGAATGGGGCTACGGGTTTGGCAAGCGCTTCGGCATCATCCACGTGGACTACGGGACCCAGGTCCGCACGTGGAAGAAGAGCGCGGGCTGGTACCGGGACGTGATTGCCTCTCACGGCGTTTCCCTGCAAGACTGACCTTCCATGGAAGACTTGAGGATCGCGGCGGCCCAGTTCGAGAACCGGAACGCTGACAAGACCTACAATCTCGATGTGATGGACGGCCTTGCCGGCCAGGCAGCCGCGGCGGGCGCCCGCGTCATCGCGTTCCACGAGTGCTCCGTGACCGGCTACACGTTCGCGCGGAAGCTCTCCCGGCAGCAGCTCGCGGACCTGTCGGAGCGTATCCCGGAAGGGGAAAGCATCTCCGCGCTCGTCGAGATTGCCCGCCGACACGGCATCGTGGTGTGCTCCGGGCTCTTCGAGAAGACGAAGGATGACGAGCTGTACAAGGCGTACGTCTGCGTGGACGGCAAGGGACTGAAGGCGAAGTTCCGCAAGCTTCACCCGTTCATCAACCCGCACCTCCTGCCGGGCAACGAGTACGTGGTGTTCGACCTGGACGGGTGGAAGTGCGGCATGCTTATCTGCTACGACAACAACGTCATCGAGAACGTCAGGGCCACGGCGCTCCTGGGCGCGGAGATCATCTTCATGCCGCACGTGACCATGTGCACGCCGTCTCCCCGGCCCGGGGCCGGGTTCGTGGACCCGAAGCTGTGGGAAAACCGGGAGAAGGACCCGACGTCATTGCGCGCCGAGTTCGACGGGCTCAAGGGCCGTGCATGGCTGATGAAGTGGCTGCCGGCCCGTGCCTACGACAACGGCATCTACGCGGTGTTCACGAACGCAATCGGGATGGACGACGACCAGCTGAAGAATGGCTGCTCCATGATCGTGGATCCGTT
>DASRZR010000387.1:0-10407 GCA_035686185.1 Spirochaetia bacterium
GTCCGTGTAGCGCCAGGGGTTGGGCCGGCCGGAGGCCCTGCCGGACGGGAAGCACCTCAGGTCCTCCGCGCGGATGATCTCCTGGCGGTCAAGCTGGAACCCGTGGTTGTAGGCCGACGCAAGGAAACGTATCCGGTCCTCCACCGGCAGATCCTGCAGCGCAAATCGCCGGGAGACCAGGCGGTAGAAGCAGGCAAGGTACGTGAGCTGCCAGTCGTCGCTGGCGAGCCGGCCGTAGCGCGCCGCGCGGCGGTCCCGCTCCGTGGCCGCCCCCGGAAACTCGAGAATGACGCGTAACCCCGGCGGAGCTCCCGTGTCCGTGCGGATGCCCCGTTCCAGCGTCTCCACGAAGGACGGCTTCATCTGGAACCGCCCGATGGAGAAGTCCGCGCCCCTCGTGCCCTGCTGCACGTACAGCGTTGCCACGCCCAGCATCTCCACCTCGGAGCGCAGGAGCGAAAAGCGCAGCAGCTCCGGAAAGATCACGGGCACCAGCGTCTGCGGGTCGGCGCCGAGCGCGGCGCACCGCGCGGCCCACACCGCGCCGCGCTCGCGCGTGAGCTGCACGGCGGCCTTGTACCGGCCGCCGAAGACCGCTTCGAAGTCCTGGCCAGGCGCCGGGGCAGCGGCGAGCGCGAACGCCAGCAGGAGCGCTGCCCCTTTCACCGCCTACTCCTCCGGCTGGTAGATCACCAGCTCGCCGGCATCCGTCAGGTGCACGGCCCACCCGGCGGGAACTGTCTTCTTCACGCCGTTCACCGTGAACGAGATCTCCTGGTTCACCAGGACGTGGTCGATCCCGTCCTTTCGCAGCGCTACCAGGGACTGGGCCGGCAGCGTGAACGACGCCGGGCCGAGCTTCAGGGCCGCCGGCTTCGACGTCACGCCGATCACAATCGAGGGCGTTTCCTCCGAGCAGCTTCCTCCCTGCACGACCACGGAGCCGCTGCATTCGAAGCTCTGCTTCTGCAGGGTGAGCGAGCCCTTCCCGTTCAGCTCGACCTCGCTCACCGACCCGTCATCCAGGATCAGCCGCGAGCCTTTCGGGCACCCCAGGTCCACGCCGGCCACGGTCAGCTTCAGGTCCTTCGGAAGGACCCCGGCCACGCCGTAGGACTGGACCACGAACGCGGAGCCGGCCTTGAACGTGACCGTGGTGTCCTCCACCTTCTGCGGCAGGTCCCGGGGAAGCGGGAACGCGAGCGCTTCCAGGAGGGGCTGGCCTTCGTCCCGGCCGAACTCCACGCGCGTCCCCTTGCGCAGCGGGACCGTGGTGTCCCCCAGCGGCACCGCGAAGTCCGCCGACAGGACTCCCGTGTTGTGGACCGGCAGCTCCGACCAGCGGCCACGCGGCTTCCACGGCGTCGTCGCGCTCTGCACGGAGCCCAGCGGAAGCTCCGGCCAGCTCCCATTGGAGCGCCACAGGCGGTAGCGGGGAACCGATTCATCGAACGTGGACAGGAAGGAGACCCGCGCAAGCTCACGCGAGAACTTCTCCGTGGCGGCCTTGCCCCAGAGCACGAGGTCGTACTCGCCGCAGGCCGGGAACAGGACGCTTACCTGCTGGCGCGTCCCCGAGGCGTCCGCGGCCACGGTGTAGAAGCGCGTGCCCTTGGCTTTTTCCTGGAGGTTCGGAGACAGGTCGAAGCCCGCCGGCACGTTCAGCACGAGGTCCGCCCGGTCCCCGACCTCCCGGCCCGGCGGAGAAGAGACGGTGATCCCGTACGTCCAGAACCTCCGGGAGACCTGCCAGTTGGCGGGAAGCGCGCCCGTGTGGTCCGTCACCTTGACGGAGAAGGTGAGGTGCCCGATCTGCAGGTAATCCTTCTCCGCGCTCGTCTTGCCCCAGAGGTACAGCTCGTACTCGCCGTTCTCCGGGAAGAACACCTCGGCGCTGCAGTTCATCCCGTCCACGCTCGTCTCGATCGTGTCCGACGGCATGTCGGACGTTTTCTTCTTCGTCGTGTTGTTGTCCAGGCTGTAGGCGAGGGTGATCTCCTTCGAGGTAGTGAACGCGATGCGTGCCACGTCTCCCGGCGCGGCCTCCGGGGCGGCCGTGACAGTAACGCCATAGAGGCGGAAGCCCGGGCCGGGCTTCCAGTTGGCCGGGAGCGAGGGGACCTGGGACGGATCCACTGTGGCGTGCCAGGTGACCGACGCCAGTTTCTCGTATTCGGCGGGGGAGTCTTTCGACGGCTTTCCGTAGAGCGTGAACCGGTAGTCACCGGTGGCGGGGAACGCGATGGTGACGCGGATCTCCGATGCATCGGAGGAGACGTCGATGGCGTCGAAACAGGAATCCCCGCCCGGGAGGCGCTGGAAACCGTAGGAGATCGGGAACTCCTTCGGACGCTTGATGACCAGGCGCGTGTCCGCGCCCGCCTTTGTGACCGGCGGAGAAGCGAAGGCCAGCCCGTAGGTGTCAAAGGCGGGGGTGGTCACCGTGTCGGGCGCGGGTGCCGCCGCCACGGCAGCCGCTCCCGCAAGGCGCGCCGTGAAATGCGCGCTGGCCAGCACCTGGTAGGTAGTGCCGGGGTCCGAGGGGGACTTCCCCAGCAGCAGCACGTCGTATTCTCCCGACTTCGGGAACGCGAGGGAAACCTTCCATTGAGCCCCCGCGCGGGTGGGAGTCAGGGTGCCCACGGGACTCCGGGTGGCCGGATCTGTCAGGGCCACGAGCAGGTCCACGTCCTTGCCGGCATTCAGGAGGAGATCCACCGGGCCGTCCACGAGAGCCGGCGGGTTGGCGGCGATGGCAAGCCCGAACTGCCCGAAGGCGGGGTACAGCGCCCACTTCGCCGGACCGGTGCCAGCCGCCTGGCTGGCCGGGGCTGTCGCACAGGATGCGAGGGCAATCGAAGCACCCAACAGCACGCAGAGACCGAGCAGACGTTTCACGGCGAAACCTCCCTTGAATGGAACGTTCAGATAGGAATAGGCCGGCAGGATACCAGCGGTGAGAGGACCGGTCAACGGGAAACGCGCCCTCGGTCAGGACCGGCTTCCGGCGGCGCCCGGCCTCCCGCCGCCACGGCCTCCCGCCGGCCGAGGGGCGGTCCGCCTATCTTCCGTAGACGGTGTCTTCCCCCACCCAGTGAGCCACCGGCACGGCCGGGATTTCCGCGCGCTCGGAAGCGGAGAGCTCGATCTCCGCACCCTTCAGGGAATCGGTGATCTGCTCGAGGCTTCGGGCGCCCAGGATGGGCGTCGTGATCCGAGGCTCGGCGAGCACCCAGGCCAGCGCGAGCTGGGCGGGTGTCACCCCTCGACGCGCCGCCTCCTGGAGGAAACGCTCCACGATGTCCAGCGCCTGCTCGGTGTAGTAGCGGTCGTGGTAGAAGCCGTAGGCCTCCAGCCGCGCTCCCTTGGGAAGCGGTTCATTCCTCCTGTACTTGCCGGTGAGCATGCCCCCGGCCAGCGGGTTGTAGCTGAGCACGCCGATGCCCTGCTCCGCGCACAGGGGAAGCAACTCCGCCTCAATGGACCTGTTGAGCGCGTTGTACGCCGGCTGCAGGCTGATGAAGGGACTGAGCGTGTGGGCGCGCGCGTAGTCCCGGCAGTACTGAAGCTGGTAGGCGCGGAGGTTGGAGCAGCCCACGTAGCGCACCTTGCCCTGCCGCACGAGGTCGTCCAGCGCCTGGAGCGTCTCCTCGATGGGGACCGTGGCGTCCCAGCGGTGGACCTGGTACAGGTCGATCACGTCCGTCTGCAGCCGGCGCAGGCTCTCCTCGGCGGCCCGGTGGATGTGGATGCGGGAGAGGCCCCCGTCGTTTGCGCCGCTGCCCATCTGGGCGAAAACCTTCGTGGCCACCACCAGGTTGTCCCGGTTCCCGCGAGCCTTCAGCCAGCGCCCCACGACGGACTCCGTGGCGCCAGAGCTGTAGGCGTCCGCGGTGTCCAGGAACGTGCCGCCCTGCTCCACGAAATAGTCCATGATCGCGGCGGATGTCCGCTCATCCGCCTCCCGGCCGAACGTCATCGTCCCCAGGCAGAGGCGGGAGACCTTGAGCCCGGACTTCCCCATCGACACCGTCTTCATCGCTTTCCTCCGCTCCAGAAGGTAGGTGACCGGGACTCGCCGGATCAAGGGCGCCGGCGCCGGCGCGTGCGGTGGATGACGCGCGGACGCCGCGGCACGCGGCGTGCCGTTTTCCTTGCTTCCGCGGCCTCGCGGCCACTACATTAGAGCGGTGAGCATCCGCCTCAAGATCATCCTGATCGTCGTTCCGCTCATCGTTGCCACGCTGGCCCTCACTGCCCTGTCGTCGTTCCTGTCCGCCACGAACGCCATCACCGGAATCGCCAAGGATTTCCTCGGGTTCAAGGCGGACGAGCTTTCCAACCAGGCGCAGAGCCAGTGGGGGCTCCTCGTGGAGAACAACCTCTCCACCCAGCCGCAGATGATAGCCGCCACGCAGGCGGCCGTGCAGGGATACGCGCAAAGCATCATCCGCAGCCCCACGGAGGTGATCCTCGCGCTGGACGCGTCCGGCGCGGTGGCGATGAGCACCTCCCCCGTCACCGTTCGGCCCGAGGAGCGAGCCGCGCTGCAGGCGCTCATCGCCTCGAAGAGCTCCGAGCTCACCACGCTGCGGCTGGGCGGCAGGGACCGGGTGGCCAAGGGGTTCTGGTTCGATCCGTTCGGCTGGTACCTGACCGTCACGGAGGAGCGCGGGACGTTCTACAACCAGGTCAACGACATCACCCGGCGCAGCGCCATCATCCTCGGGGCGGCCATCCTGCTGGCCGTGGGCCTGATGTTCCTGTTCGCCGGCTACCTCACCCGGCCGCTTCGCAACGTGGCCGGCACGATGCGGGACATCATCGCCACCAATGACCTGTCCAAGCGCGTGGGGGTGGAGTACCACGATGAGATCGGAGGCCTGGCGCAGACCTTCAACCTCATGGTGGGAGAGCTGGAGAAGGCCTACGGCCAGATCAAGAGCTTCGCGTTCACGGCCGTGCTCGCCCAGAAGCGCGAGCAGAAGATCCGCAACATCTTCCAGAAGTACGTCCCCAAGGACGTCATCGAGCGGTTCTTCCAGAACCCGGAGGGCATGCTGGTGGGGGAAAACCGCAACCTCGCCATCCTGTTCTCCGACATCCGCAGCTTCATCACGATCTCGGAGAAGCTGCCGCCGGCGGAGCTCGTGAACTCCCTCAACCGCTACTTCCAGAGCATGGTGGAGATCATCATGGATCGACATGGCGGCATCGTGGACAAGTACATCGGGGATGCCATCATGGCGATCTTCGGCGCGCCGGTGCGCCACGACGATGACGCGCTGGCCTCCGTGATGGCGGCGCTGGAGATGCGGGAGGCGCTGGATGGCTTCAACGAGCGGCAGCGCGCCGCCGGCTTCCCGGAGTTCCAGACCGGCGTGGGCATCGCGTTCGGCGAGGTGACGGTGGGCAACATCGGCACGGAGAAGAAGATGGACTACACGGTCATCGGGGACAACGTGAACCTCGCCTCCCGGCTGGAAGGGCTCACGAAGCAGTACCACCAGCCCATCATCATCTCCGAGTCCCTGCAGGAGCTGATCCAGGACAAGGTGGCCTGCCGCCTGGTGGACCTCGTCACCGTGAAGGGAAAGACGCGCGGCGTGAAGATCTACGGCGTGAAGCGCGCGCTGGAAGCTGCGGAGAAGGAGGCCTGGGAGATGAACGAGGCGGCCATGGCCGCCTACCTGGACCGCCGCTTCTCCGAGGCGGCCCGGATGTTCGAGGAGATCGGCCGGCGCCTGCCGGATGACTTTGCCAGCGGCAAGCTCTCCGAGCGCTGCCGGCAGTACGAGAAGGAGCCGCCGCCCGCGGACTGGGACGGCGCCGAGGTGATGAAGACGAAATGAGCGACCTGAACTTCGACGCCGAGTCCGGCATCTCCAAGGAAGACCAGGGGGAAATCCTCCGCGCCATCGAGGACGTGGCAACCCGCAACCGGATCACCGCCACGCCGGAGGACTTCGTGGTGAAAGCCGCCAAGCGCGGCGTGCTGTTCCCCGTCATCGTCATCGCCGCCTCCCTGGCGGCGCTCGCCGGCGGCGGGGCCGGCTTCTATTTCCTGTTCCAGCAGGGGCAGACGAAGATCGTGCGGGGAGCGCTGGGCACGATCACGGCGGAAGGCCAGCTCATCGCGGCCGTGCGGCAGGAGGAGACGTCGCGGATCGCGGAGAAGAACCAGCAGATCAGCGACATCCAGGGCCGGCTGGCGGACATCGACAAGCAGCGGCAGGACCTGCAGACGAACATGGACGCCAAGGTCCAGGCCCGGGAGCAGGAGCTTCGCGCGCAGATGGCCACGGCCCTGGACGCGGAGCGGGCGCGCCTGCAGCAGCAGGGTCTCACCCAGCAGGTCATCGCGCAGCGCCTGGCGGATGCGGAGAAGCAGCGCAACGCGGACCTTCAGCGCCAGATGGATGCCTTCCGCAAGGCGCAGGAGGATCAGCGGGCGCTGGCGGAAAAGAACCTCCTCACGCTGCAGCAGAACTTCCAGGCCAACCTCGCCACGGCCAACGCGCAGCGCCAGCAGGCGGTGGAAGAGGCGCAGAAGCGTGAAGCGGCCCTGAAGGCGCAGTTCACGCAGAACACGCAGAACCTCGAGTCCGCCCGGGCGCAGGCGGAGCAGGCGCTCTCCGCTATCGCGGCCCAGCGGGAGAAGGAGGACCTGGTCACCGGGCAGCTCACCGGCCTGTACGGCGTGGTGCGGGACGAGATTGCCGGACACGACTACGAGAAGGCGCTCACCGGCCTTTCCTCGCTCCGTGACTTCGTCAACCGGGCGGACGTGTCCACGCTGCCGGCGCTTGGCCGGCGGCACCAGTTCGACCTGTTCGTGATCGACTCCCTCACCACGTACGTGCAGGGAGAGATCGACAAGGCCAAGGTGGACACGGCCACGCTCCTCCAGGCGGCCAACCAGTTCACGCTGCTGCGCCAGCAGGTGGGCCAGGCGCAGGACCTCCTGAAGGCCGGCAAGACGGAAGAGGCCGAGAAAGCATACGCGGCGGCGCTGAACCTCATTCCGGAAGTCGCCACCAGCTACGCCTACTTCGTGGGACGGGACAAGGAAGCGGAAGCAGCCCGTGAGCAGGAGCTTTCCCGTACGTTGGACACCGCGGAGGCGAGCTTCACCGCCGGGGACTACGCGGCGACGGCTGCGGCCTATCGGAAGGCGTTCGCGTACATGCCCGTCTCGTCGGACCGTCTGGACAAGGCCGTGCAGAACCTGCAGACCGCGGGCGCCGTGACGGGTTCCTCCGCGGAAAGCCGAAGCCAGAGCCAGGCTGCCTCCGGGCTGCTGGCGCAGGCGGACAATTCCCGCAACCAGGGCCGGCTGGACGACGCGCTGGCCGGTTACGTGAACATCCTCGCGAAGTATCCGCTCGCCAGTGAGACACGAGACGCCATCGCGGGGATCCAGGCAACGGTGAAGGCCATGAGCGACACGGCGGGAGCCACCAGCAGGGCCCAGCAGTCGACGCTGAGCGGCCAGGTTGCCTCCCTCCAGCAGGAGCTCACCGCGCGGCGCGCGGACGTGGCCAGCCTCACGCAGCGCGTGCAGGAAATGCAGACGAGGCTGGACGGCATGAACAGGGCCTACCAGGACTACGTGGGTGCGGAGGACCCGGTCCTCAAGGCCAGGGGGGATGCCGGCCTCATGGACACGAAGCCATACCTGGACGGATTCTTCCAGTCCGCCGCCATCCGCCAGACGTTCCCCGGTATCGCCGAGCGGGTGAGACGCTACGACCTGGGGTTCCAGATGGCGGGCCGTTCGGACGCGCTTCAGGACGCCATCACCGTGGTCATCAACTATTCACGCCAGCGAACGCCCCAGCTGAAGCGCGACTTCATCCAGGCGCAGCTGAAGACCTACGCGAAGGACCCGGACATGACGCAGCTCCTGCAGGAGATGGACCAGCGGCTGGCCAGCCGGTAGCGCTCTTGGGACCCGGGCCCGCTACGGCTTGGGCGCCGTGACGAGGCCGGAGGTGAGCCCCGTAATGGAAGCCGCGGCAGCAATCGTATAGGGGGAGCCTGCCAGTTCGGACAGCGCGCCGGTGCTCTGGTCGATGGCGTAGGCGTGGAACGTGTTGTAGCCCGGTCCCGCGAAGCTCTGCCCGGCGTACAGGAACGCTCCGGAAGGGTCAATGGTCGGCGCCGTGGCGGCGGTTCCACCGGAGATCGCCACGGGAGAGCCGGGAACCGTAGAGAGCGCCCCGGTGGAGGGGTTGATCGCAAAGGCATCGATGGTATTGCTCCCGTTGGCCATCGCGTAGAGGAACTTCCCGTGGGGATCCATCACCAGGAACGTGGGGTTGGTGCCGAACGTGACGTAGGGAGAACCGGCCAGGGGGGAGAGGGCACCCGTGGCGTGGTTGATCGAGAAGGCCGAGATGTCATTCGTGCTCGAGTCCGCCGCGTAGAGGAAGCTTCCGGAAGGGTCGATGGCCATTCCGATGTCGGACCCCGGCGTGGCGTATGGAGAGCCCGGGGCTGCCGTCAGGTTGCCGGAGGAGTCCACGGAAAAGCAGTAGATGGCGCCGGTGTTGTCACTCACGTAGATGAACGGCCCGGCGGGATCCACCGTCACGACCTGGGAGAAGGACAGGGCTGGCGATGTCGTTACCAGAGTGAGAGCCCCCGTGACGGGGGCGATTGAGTAGACGGAAACCTGCGAGGTCCCCTGGACTGTAAGGTAGGCGAATCCGCTGGAGTCCGACTGGACCCACGCGGGGTTGGAGCCTGCCGCCAGCACGAGTGGTGAGCTGGGAATGGGGGTCGGGACGCCCGTCTGGGCGTTGACGTAGAACTCCCATACCTGCTGCGACACCGGGTTCAGCGCGTAGAGGAACCGTCCCTGGCGTGCCATTCCGGCAAAAAGCGTATCCGTGCCAGCCGCAACGGGGGCCCCCATCGACGTGAGGGCCCCGGAGGACTCGTCGATGGTATAGCCGGCGATGAATCCGGTCGTGCCGTCTGAAAAGACCGCGTACAGGACTGGCAGGCTGGTAGTGGACGGCCTCACGGGAGACGGGCAGGAAACGAGGCCCTCGCTCAGAATCGCCACGGCCGCCAGCATCCCGATATTTCGCGCTTTCACGAGTGCAGTCCCCTCATTGCGGAGCTGGGAATGGCGTACACGCTGAACGCCATCTGCCCGTGTCGGACGGTGGAGCCCAGGGCGAAGAACACGTACGGGTCAGAGCCCACGTAGGCCTCGTAGCAGAACTGCAGGCCCTTCAGGTCCATGGACAGGACTTCCTTGCCGGTGCCGCTGGAGTCGTACAGCCGCAGCGTGCCGCCTTCCGTGGAAAGGTAATCACCGGTGCCCAGCACCGCGTCGATGCGGTGGGTGACGCCCGTCATCACCGTGGAAGCCCCGGTGCCGAACCACTGCTGGCACGCCCACTGGCCGCCGGCGTAGTAGCTTGCCACACTGGCGCCGCTGGCCGCGCTGAAGTAGTACAGGCTGCGCGTGGGCCCGGGGATGGTGTTGCCCGTGGAGAACGCGCTCCCGGAAAGCGGGAAGACGTTCGCGCTCCCGTCCATCTGCGCCGTGCCGATGGAGAAGTTTCCAGCCAGGAAGACCAGGAAGGCAAACGTGTCCCGCGTCGAGGAAGGGGTGGGCACGTCGGAAAGGCCCATGGTCGTGGGGGCGGTGGAGAACAGGCCCGTGAAAGGCAGCGCGGAACCGACCTGCGTCAGGGACCCGCTGGGCAGCGACACGGTGAACTGCTGGTACGTGTCGGAGGAGAGCCCGTCCAGCTTGGAAACCACGACGCTGGCCGTGTTGGAGAGCGTGTTGGTGACGTCGTACTGGTACAGCGGATAGTTGGAGAGCGCGCCGGCGAGCGAGAAATCGTCGGAGCCGTTCTGCTGCCCCCCCGAGGTGACGAATGCCAGGTTCTCCAGGTTGGAGGAATCCGAGACCAGGAACCCTCCCGGCACGCTCACGCTTCCTATCGAAGAGGCGGTGGGGCGGGCCGGCAGGAAGCGAACATTCGTGGCAGAAGGGTCCACGCTGACCGGACCCACGGTCCCCACCAGCGTCATCTGGGACACGACGCCCGCGGCCTTGTCCAGCTCCACGAGGTACGGTGGGGCGCACCCGGCAAGAGCCAGGCACGCTGCGGCCAGGGCCGCGCGCCGGGCGGGCGTTCCCGCGGTCGCTTTCACAGACCCATCCTCAGGCCGATCCGCATTTCAACAGGCTGGATGGCCACCTTGGGAGAAACGACAAGGTAGGGAGACGTGCCGTTGCCTTCACCGAACGAAGCCTTGAACAGGTCCGACTGCGGCGTGTAGTAGACCGTCGGCGCGTATTCCAGGAACGTGCGCAGCTTGCCGAACAGCGGGATTTCGAGGCCCCCTACCACCTGCAGCCCGGCCGGCACCAGCGCG
>DASRZR010000388.1:0-8657 GCA_035686185.1 Spirochaetia bacterium
ATCATCGTGACCCTGGGAGCAAAGGGCTGCCTCCTGCTCACGGCGGAGGGGGAAACGCTCGTGCCGGGATTCCCCGTGGCCAGCGTGGACACCACCGGGGCAGGAGACGCGTTCATCGGGTGCTTTGCGGTATCGTACATAGAGACCCGCGACATCGCGAAGGCGCTCCAGGCAGCCAACCGCTACGCGGCGCTGTCCACGATGAGGCCAGGGACCCAGAAATCGTTCCTGGACCGGAAGGCATTCGAAGCAGCGTCGAGGCAGGGGAGGCCGGCGTAGCCCCGCCGTAACGCCGCAACAATCCGGTGCGGGTGTGCCCCGGAAAAGACACGGCACACGGTAGTTCTTCGATGACTTTCGCGTTACCATCTGAGCGATGGAGGCACTCGCCAGTTGATCGCGGTCATCGGAGCCGGTCCCGCCGGGTGCTACTACGCCTCCCGGGTACGGGGGCGGGAAGTGCACCTGTTCGAAGAGCACCAGACCGTGGGCCAGCCGGTCTCCTGCACGGGCATTCTGACGGATTCCGTGCGCCGCGTGATCGGGGAGGTTCCGGAACGCCTGGTGGTGAGCCGCATCCGTCGATTCAAGCTCGTGGCCCCCGGCGGGCGCTTCCTGTACGTGGACCTGGACAAGGTGAACCTCATCCTGGACCGGGCCGCCTTCGACCGCTACCTCCTCGACCAGGCGCTCGCCAACGGCGCGGTCCTCCACCTCGGAGAGCGCTTCCTCGGCTACACTCCGACTGACGGGGGCGGGTATGAGGTTCACACGACCCGGGGAGACTACCGGGCGCACGCCATCGTGGGCGCGGACGGGCCGGAGAGCCCGGTGGCCCGGGCAGCGGGCCTGTATCGCTCCCGGTCGTTCGTGCGGGGGCTGCAGGCCCGCTGCCGCTTCCCCGGGCTGGAGGACGGGGTCACGGAGATCCGCCTGGCGCTCGGGGAGTTCTCCTGGATCGTACCGGAAGACGGCCAGGTGGCCCGGGTGGGCGTCATCGGGCCGGACGGCCCCTCGCTGCACCGGGACTACGCCGCGCTCCTCGGGAACGCGGAAATCATGGAAGACCAGGGCGGCCTCATCCCGCTGTTTGATCCCCGGCAGAAGCTGCGCAAGCCCGGGGAGAACGTGTTCCTCATCGGGGACGCCGCCACGCAGGTCAAGGCCACCACGTACGGCGGGATCATCTATGGGCTCCTTGCCGCGCAGTACCTTGCGGAAAACCCCGAGACCTACGAGTCGCGCATGGCGGCCAAGCTCGGACGGGACCTGTGGATCAGCCTCCGGATGCGGGAGTTCATGAACGCGATGACCGAGCAGCAGGCGGATGAGCTGCTGGAGATCTTCCAGCGGGACCACAACAAGCAGATCATCACGCAGCACGATCGCGACTTCCCTTCCCGGTTCATCGTCCAGCTCCTGATGAAAGAGGCGCAGCTTTGGAAGCTCGGCTGGAAGCTGCTCAGGACCCGCGCGCGCGGGGGCCGGGAAGGCGCCACGCGGCTGGCATCCTGAACAGGGAGGTCGGCAGATGAAAGCCATCCCGATAGATCGCACGGGCGGCCCGGAGGTCATGGAGGTGGCATCGGGGAAGCTTTCGGTGGCCGCTGAGCGGCGCGCGGACGCGTCCTGCTACGGGGCCGCGCGCAGGAACGACTTGATGGCGGCGAGCTGGCTCCTGCCGTCCAGGCCCGCCTCTTTCATGACCAGCTCGGCCGGGCCGCTTCCCAGGAAATGGCCCTTGCGGAACGGGTGCAGCGTCGCGGCCCGGCCGCGCTCGCTCGCAACCCACCGGTGCATGGTGGGAAGCGTGAACCCGGTGATGCCCAGCGCCCGCGCGGCCGCTTTCTCCGGGAAGATCGCGGCGCGCCGGGCGGCCGGCAGCGCATCGAACAGCTCGGCGCTTGCCACGTAGTACGCCTCGACATCGATTCCCTGTTTCCGAAGCAACGGCAAGGTCTCCTGCACGAACGCGAATGCAACCTCACTGCCTTGCAGCACCACGGTGCCGGCGGGACGCCGGCCGCGCGCCGCGAGCAAGCGGTACACACCGTCCGCCGCAGCCGAAGCCGGAGCCAGCCCCCACGCGGCACGGTCCGGTACTGTCTCGTTCGGCCGGGTGACGAACGCCGCGATGACCGCCGGGCTTCGCGCCAGCGCGGCGGACAGGAGCACCCACGCCTCCTGCGGGTCCCACGGTGTCAGCGTGATCACGGTCCCCGGCGGGAAGTTCCCCTGGAAGAGCTGCAGCGCCTGCGGGTCCGCGTGCGTCGGGCCGTCCTCTCCGGTCTTGAGGCCGGCGTGCGCGCACACGAGGATGAGCGGGGCCGCGGGATCGGCACCGCCGGCTTCCCGAGCCTGGCTGCCAATGGCGTGCAGGCGCGATGCGATGTGACCCAGCGGCGCCAGGAACGCTCCGTAGGAGGAGCCAACGCCGATGGCGTGCCCGAAGCTCGAGATCCCGCTCAGGATGCCGGTCATCCCATCTTCGCAGATGCCACCGGTGGCAAGAAGGCGCGCCCCGGGGTTGGCGCGTGCGTTGAACCATCCGCCGGGGAACCCGGCGCCGGCCAGGTTGGCGCTGGTGGAGCCCATGAGGTCCGCGCTGGCGATGAGCAGTGCGCCGCCGCTTGCCGTGTTGTACCAGCCCAGCGCGCGGCCCAGCTCGGCGCGCAGGGTGGTGACAGCTCCCGGCTTCAGGCGCAGTTCCTCCGGCAGGACGCGCGCGTTCCTGCTCGCGGCGTGGCGCACCGTCTCCAGCCGCGGGGCGGCCGTCCGTGGCGCTCGCCGCCGGGCTTCCAGGCGCGCGCGCGCCGCGCCCAGCCTCCCGCCCATGACCGCGAGCATGTCCGTGGACCGGGCCACCTCCCCGCGGATGACGGTGATCGCTTCCCAGAAGCATTCATCCATGACCCCGGGCTTCCGTCCGCCGGCGCAGCGCTGGTTGTCCGCCGTGCACCGGGGAAGAACGGCCTGCGCCTCCCTCAGGAGCGGCTCGATGGCATCGAAGAACCCATCCGCGCACAGCTTGTGGCCCGCGCCGTGCGATGCGCGGCCTTCGATGCCGTACTTCCATCCCTTCACGGTGCGGTAGACGATTGCGGTGGGCTGCCCGTTGGCGAGCGCCGCTGCTTCCCGCTGCGCGGCGGCGATGTCGGGGAACTGCATTCCCTGCGCCACGGTGATCACGTTCCAGTCGTGAAGATGGGCAAGCTCCACGGGGTCCCACTGCACGTAGTCCCCCGGCTCTTCGCCGTCCCGGCACACCCGGTTCGAATCGATGGAGGCCTGGTTCCAGTCCACGTGGAGCACCACGTTGCCCAGCGACATGGTCCCCGCCGCGGCCATGGCTTCCGCCACGCGGCCGGGCGTCATGCCGCCCTCGCCTTCCATGACGTGGATCACCGGCGCCGCGGCGCCATAGCGGTCCACGGCACCCACGGCGAGGCCGATGGAGGCGGCCAACCCCACGCCGGAAGCGCCAGTGCAGAGGCGCACGAACGGGGTGGCCGGTGTGGGGTGGCCGTCCAGGAACCTGCAGTGCAGCTTTTTCTGAAGCGGCGTGGCCCCCCGGGGGTTCTTGCGGAAACCCAGCAGGTCCTCCAGCCGCAGCTGCCGGCGCTCGTCGCGGGGGAGCAGGTCCGTGGCTGCCACGCGCGCGACCTCGTTTCGAAGCGCCAGCAGCGCGTACAGTCCCAACGCCTTGTGCCCCGCGGCGTAGGAGAGCAGGTCCGCATCGTCGCGGTCGGGCTGCGACACGTCGTAGTCCATGCCTCCAAACGCCAGGCAGGAGGCAATCCTGCCGGAGGAGATCGACCCGCCCGGGTGGCCCGAGGTCGGGACGTAGTTGAACAACATGGCGCACAGGGACCGGTACAGGAGATCGAAGCGCTCGAAGGCGGCGAGCTCCTGCTCGCCGAGCGGCGCCGCTTCCCGCACCTCCCGAACCACCGCGCGCCGCGGCCCGAACGGGGTCATGCGAGGTTCTCCCCTGCCCGCACAAACCGCTGGAAACCGGCGGTGTCACGGGACGCCGCGGCGATCCGGTCCACCGCGGTCCGCAGCGAATCGATGTCCGTGGCGATGGAAAGCCTCAGGAAGTGCAGGTTCTCCGTCCCGATCCGGCCGAAGGACTTGCGGTCCATCGTGGCCACCTGATACTCGAACAGGAGGAACATCTGAAGGAGCGTGGACGGCGTGGTGAGCGCGCGCGTGGCGGCCGGAAGCCCGCGCCAGGCCTCCATGATCCCCAGCCGCTCGCAGAGGCCGGCCACGTTGGGGAACACGTAGAATGCCCCCCGCGGCATCTGGCAGGTGATCCCCTCCACCCGGCGCAGCCCTTCCACCACGAGGTCGCGTCGCGCCTGGAACGCTTCCACCATCTGGCGGTTTGCCGGGGCGAACTCGGGAGACTCCAGGCCCACCCGGGCCCCTTCCTGGTTGTAGGCGGGCACGCAGGAATAGAAGTTGATGGCCAGGTTGCGGAACACCTCCGCCTCCTCCGTGGTGGGGAACAGCGCCCAGCCCACGCGGCCGCCGGTCCAGGAGAAGCTCTTGGAAGCGCCGCCCACCACGATGGTGCGCTCCGCCATCCCGGGAAACGAGGCGATGCTCTGGTGGCGCGCGCCGTCGAACAGGATGTGCTCGTAGACCTCGTCCGAATACACGCGCAGGTCCCGGCTTCCCTTGCGGAGCACCACCTCCGCGATCTGGCCGAGCTGCTCCTGTGTCCCGACACCGCCGGTGGGGTTGGACGGGAAGTTCAGGAAGATGAGGCGCGTGCGCCGGCTCATCGCTGCTTCCACCTCGGCGCCGGTCAGCGTGAAGCCGGAATCCTCCCGCAGGTGGATCGGCACCGGCTTCGCGCCGACCGAGGCGATGAAGCTCTCATAGATGGGAAAGCCGGGACTGGGGTAGATCACCTCATCCCCCGGTCCGCAGTAGGCCATCTGGGCAAACCCGATGGGAGGCTTGGCGCCCGGGAAGACCACGACCCGGGCCGGGTCCGACGGGATGGCGCGCGTGCTCTCGAAGTAGGAGGCCACGGCGCGGCGCAGGGGCAGGATCCCCTGCGGATCACAGTAGTGCGTGTTGTCCAGGTCGATCTGGCGCTTGACCTCGTCCTTGATGAACCGGGGGAGGGGGAAGTCCGGCTCCCCGAGGTTGCACTTGATCACCTTCTTCCCCGTGTCTTCGATGGAACGGATCTTGGGGCCGATGCGGAAGGCGTTCTCGCTGCCGAGTGACTGCACCCACCTGGACCACGTGACCATGGCGCGCTCCTGTCCCGGGCTTCAGACAAAAAAGAGGAAGGCAACCGTCCTGATGCCGATTGCCTCCCTCCTGTCTGTTTACCTGAGAGATTGTCCCCCGCCAACACGGTCGGGATTTCCCCGTCGGTGTCCGGGCTTTCCCCGGAGCTCTCCAGGATTCGGTTCGCTGCAGTCCCTGGTACCTGAGAGATTCGCCCGCCTGCTGCCGGGCACGTCAGCGGGCTTGCCCCTTCGGTGCCCCGTTCCCGGATGTCACGGAAACAGGGTCTCTCCTGCAGCACGGAGAGAGTACGACGGAACCCCGCCCGGAGCAAGGGAGAATCTCCCCGGCGCGGCCGACGCCCGTGCTATACTGCCGCCTCATGCAGCCCCGCCCCGCGAGCGCGACGTGGACCGTTGACTACTCGTTCCTGGCCGACCAGAAGGTCCTGGTCGTCACCACCCGGGGGGCGGTGCCGTCCTCTGAATGGGCGGAGATCTCCCGCCGGGCCACGGCGGAGGGCTCCCGGCACGACTGCCTTCGGTACCTGTTCGATCACCGGGAGGCCCGGCTGAAGGTCCGCTTTGCTGACCTGTGGTCGCTGCCGCACAATCTTGGCGCGTTCCGTCTGCCGGAAGGGGCTCGCATTGCGCTCCTCATGCGACACCCGCTGGGCCGGGAGAAGGATTTCATGGAGGCGTTCAACCGCAACCGCGGTTTCGAACTGAAGGTGTTCGATGATGAGAACCAGGCCCGGCTCTGGCTCGACCGCTCGGGTGAATCTCCCAACCCGCTGGGGTTTGGCTGAAACGAGCTTCCCGCCGCGGATCAGCCGGTGGGCCATCCCGGGTCAAACGGCTCTCCCGGCTCGTCCAGGTCGATGAGCACGGGGGCGTGATCCGACGGCACGGGCTTCCCCTTGCGCGCTTCCCGGTCGATCTCCGCCCCCGCCAGGCGCGCCACCAGCGGCGTGGACACCAGCAGGTGATCGATGCGCATCCCGATGTTCCTGTGGAAGTTGCCGCCGCGGTAGTCCCACCACGAGTAGCGCCCGGGCTCCGGGTGCCGGCGACGGTACGCGTCCGCCATGCCAAGGGCGAGCAGCCGCTGGAAGGCGGCGCGCTCGGCCGGCGTCACGTGCGTGGCACCCAGCAGCGCGGCGGGATCCCACACGTCGATGTCCTCTGGCGCCACGTTCAGGTCTCCCCCCAGCACCAGCGGCTCCGGGGCGGAGACTGACTCGGATACCCAGCGCGCCAGCCGATCGAACCACGCCAGCTTGGCCGCGTAGTGCGGGCTGCCGACCGTTCGTCCGTTGGGTGCGTACAGCGACACGACGCGCACGCCTCCGCACGTTGCCGAAACCATGCGCGCTTCTGACAGGGAGTCCACGCTGTCCTCGTCCGTGGACGGCCGGGATTCCCGCGCCTCGCCGAAGTTCGTGGTGATGTTCTCCGCCCCCACGCGCGTGGCGATGGCCACGCCGTTCCACTGACCCTGTCCGTGATGCACGAGCCGGTAGCCCACCGCATCGAACTCCGCGGCAGGCGCCTCCGCGTCCGCGCACTTCGTCTCCTGCATCAGGAGCACGTCCGGCCGGGCGCGGCCCAGCCACCACATCACCTTCTCAAGACGCGCGCGAAGCGAGTTGACGTTCCAGGTGGCAATCCTCACGGGATCAGCGGTTGACCAGGGAGGGCTTCGTGGATAGGTCCAGCTTCAGCGCGTCCCGCATCTTCCCGAAGGCCGCCACGGTGTGGTCCACGTCTTCCTCCGTGTGGGAGGCAGTGGGGATCATGCGGAACAGGACCACGCCGCGGGGAACCACCGGATAGGTGACGGCGGAGACGAACACGCCGAACTGCTCGCGCAGCATGGAGATCATCGTCATGGCCATCTGCTCGCTTCCCGCCACAACGTAGACCGGCGTGATGGGAGAGGCGGTGTCCCCGATGTCGAACCCCAGGTCCTTGAGGCCGGACTGCAGGCGCCGCGTGATGGCCCACATCCGCTCCCGGAGCTGCGGCTCGGTTTCCACAATAGTGAGCGCCCGGGCCACGGTGCTCACGTACACGTGCGGCAGCGCCTTGGCAAAAACGTTCGTGCGCGCGTTGTACCGGACCCACTCCACCACGTCCTTGTCCCCGGCCGTGACGCCGCCGATGGCGGCAAAAGCCTTGGCGAACGTTCCGAAGTACAGGTCGATGCCATCCTGCACGCCCAGGTGCTCCCCGGTTCCCCGTCCGTGGGCGCCCATGACGCCGAACCCGTGCGCGTCATCCACGAACAGGCGCGCGCCGTAGCGGTCTTTGAGCTCCACGATCTCGGGCAGCTTTGCCAGGTCACCCTTCATCCCGAACACGCCCTCGGTGATGACGAGGATCCCGCCCTTCCTGTCCTTCTGCGCCGCCTGCAGGTGATGCTCCAGGTCGCGCATGTCGTTGTGCTTGTAGGGGTGAAACCGCCGCCCGGCGGAGGCAAGAACCGTGGCATCGATCATGGAGGCGTGCGACAGGGAATCGATCACCACCACGTCGTCCCGGCCGACGAGCGCGGACACGGTCCCCAGGACGCCCAGGTAGCCGTAGTTGAACACGACCGCGCCCTGCTTCTGGAGGAAGCTCGCGAAGCGCTTCTCCAGGGCGATGTGCGCCTCGGAGTTGCCGGTGAGCAGGCGCGAGCCCATGGGCGCGCTCGGTCCATGCTCCGCCAGGGCGGCCTCCGCATCCGCGGTGAGCTCGGGACGCCCGGCAATTCCCAGGTAGCTGTTGATGGCCCAGACGATGACGTCTTTCCCCTGGAACTTCATCCGGGGTCCCACGCGCCCTTCCAGCACGGGCTGGGAGAAGTAGCGGTCACCCTTGGCGCGGAACGCGCCGAAGTACCCGCCGTCGGTCCGACACTTGTCGAAGAGATCGTTCATGGCAGTTGCCATCAGATCACGCGAGAGCGGATTTGAGAAGCGCCGGCGCCCGGGCAGCGCCCTCCCGGCGGAGCGCCTTCAGCGTGAGCGTGGCGTGGGGCCTCAGGAACGCGATGCGCCGGTCACGGCGGAGCCGGCGATGACCGCCGCCGGTGATGTTCAACGCCACCACGTCTCGGCGGCCGATGCGCCCAAGGCTCACTGCCTGGCGCAGGGACGCCACCGCCACCTCGGCGGCCGGGTCGATGTCGCATCCCTCCAGCCTGTCGAACAGACGGCCGGCCTCCCGCGCCTCCCGGTTGGTGACCCGGTACATGCTGCCCTGCGTGTCCGTCAGCGCGTCGAACAGCCCGCCGGCAATCGCGTACGGCGGGTTCCTGTTGCCGAGCACCCGGGCGCGGATGATGCGGGAAAGCCGTCGGCCCTCCACGGCGGGGGTGACGGTGCGGGAACCGGCTTCCCACGCGTCTGTCATCGGCGT
>DASRZR010000389.1:0-4468 GCA_035686185.1 Spirochaetia bacterium
GGCGTCTATCGTCTCCCGGGAAAGCCCCCGCGACTGCAAATACGAAAGTGCCGGGGCTCCCGCCGGCGCCTCCGTGAGAAACCAGTGGAAGCTGCCCGCCACCCTCCGGTAGAGCTCCAGGAAGCTTTCCCGGCCGATGCCGTCCCGCGACTCCTCTTCCTTGGGCAGCTCGATCCCGGCGCGACGGGCCAGCAGCTCCACCGCGTCCCGCCAGGAAACCTTTTCCGTCTCCATCACGAAGTCGAAAAGGGTCCCGCCCTTGTGGCACCCGAAGCAGTAGAACACGCCCTTGTCGGGCGTGACGGTGAACGACGGCGACTTCTCCTCGTGGAACGGGCACAACCCCCAGTACCTCGCCCCCCGCCGCTGCAGCGTCACCGATTCCCCGATCACCTCCGCGATGTCAAGCTTGTCGCGGATCTCGGAGATGGTGCGGTCCGGTATTCGCATGCGCCCCTACAGCTTCTTCAGGTAGAGGTACTTCGCCTGGTTGTGCGCGTTCAGGTCCCTGGAAAAGTAGTGCCTCCCCGCCTGCGCGTCCCGCAGGACGAAGTAGAAGTAGCCGGTCTCGGCCGGGTGGAACGCGGCCTCCAGCGCGGTCTTTCCCGGGTTCGATATCGGCCCCGGAGGCAGACCCGCCCACTTATACGTGTTGTAGGGCGAGTCTATTTTCTCGTCATCGAGGGTGATGTACTCCGGATGCGCCTTGTTCTGGATCTCGGTGATAATATATTCCAGCGTGGCGCATGATTCAAGCCCAATGTTGCGCTTCAGACGGTTGTAGAAGACCGAGGCGATGAGCGGTGCCTCGTCATCCGCCCGGTACTCCCTCTCCACGATGGACGCCATGATGATCCGCTCCCGGACCGCGGACGGGGCCAGCCCCCTCCACTTCGGCTCCACGCTTCCCATCGTGTCGAAGAAGGTCTTCACCATCAGGTCCGCCATTGCCGCCCCGGTGAACGGCGCGGGCACGAAGTACGTGTCCGGGTACAGGTAACCTTCCAGCGTCTTGCCGGAGATTCCGTACTTCGCCAGCAGCGCCGGAGACTTCACCGCGTCCAGGAAGTCCTGCGCCGGCGCCACTCCCAGGGCCTCCAGGTGCAGCGCGATCTTCCGCGCCGTCCAGCCCTCCGGAATGGTGACTTTCAGAAGCTGCTGGGAGCCGGAGGTGAGCAGCCGGTGGATCGCCAGGGTGGAAGCGCCGCGCGGAATCCGGTAGTAGCCGGCCCGGAACTCCGCCTGGGTCCCGCCTAACCGGGCAATGACATCCAGCAGCGGCGCATAGCGGATGTATCCCTGCTCCTGCAGGTGGCGGCTGATCTGCCCCAGCGTCTCTCCGCGGTCCACGGCGAAAAGGCCGTCCCCGCGGGGGTGCGCCGGGCCGGCGTCAAGCGCCGTCCACCCCGCCCCCGCCATCAGGATCACTCCGAGCGGAATGCCGGCCCCCAGCAGGACCTTCCGCAGCCAGGGCCGCGCGTGGCGCGGCGCGCCGTTCGCCGTCCCCGGATCCGGGGACGGCGTGACGGACGGCTCGTTACTGTCGGACAAGAATGAACTCCACCCGCCGGTTCTTCCAGCGATTGTCGATGTCAGAGAAGGGAACCACGGGCGCCGCCGCGCCGATTCCCACGGTCGTGATGCGGCTGGAGGCGATTCCAAGCGCCACCAGCGCGTCCCGGATGGAGTCCGCCCGCTTCTTGGAAAGCGGCAGCAGCTCCTGCTCCTGCTCGACCTTCGCCTTGGCCGGGTTGTCGAAGTTCACGAGGTTCGCGTGACCCTCGATCTGGATGCGGTACTTGTCGTACTTCTTGAAGATCTCGGACAGCCGCGCGATGGTGGCCTTGTTCTTGGCCGCCGCATCCGGCGGCACGTTCACGTAGTCCGCCGTATTGGCCTGGAACGTGATGCTGGGGATCCGTACCCGCAGCTTGTCCCCGTCCTTGATCACCAGGATGTCCACGGGGATGGTCTTCTGGACCGTGGTCACGTTGCCCAGCTCATCCTTGATCGTGAACGTCATCGGGTAGTCTTCCGCGGACTGCACGAGCTCGCCCGTGCTGGAGGTGCCGTTCCAGATGATCTTCTCTGACGGCGCGCCCTTGCCGGCAAAGCTCGTGAAGGGGTGCTGCTCGGGATCGAGGATCGTGATCTGCCAGCTGTCAATGGCCACCGGGTCGTCCACCTTGAGGCCGATGGTGAGCTCGTCATTCACCCCGTCGTTGTCCGGGGAGAACGGTATTCCCTGCAGCGTGAGGTCCACCTTGGGCGGCGTCACGGCCAGGCGGAACGGCGTGGATTTGGCCGTGGCAACATTGCCCTTGGCGTACTCCACCGTCAGGTTGGCCGTGTACAGCCCGTCCGGCGCCGATGCCAATCCCGTCTTGTCCTTGCCGTCCCACGTGACAGACGCGGGAACGGGTGAGGTGCCGCTCCACACCTGCTGCTCGCCCGCCGAGGCCTCCACCATGGAGAGATTCCAGGAGGTGACCCCGTCCGTCAGCGTGAGCAGGCTGGAAACGTTGATCGTGTCACGGAACCCGTCCCCGTTCGGAGAGAAGCCATCCGAGTCCACCGTGACGTAGACCGGCGTGGGCCGGGTGTCGATCTGGATGCCCTTCAGCTCCTTGGTGGTCGTGATCCCCGCCTTGGAGGTCGCCTTCACCACGTAGGAGTAGTAGCCGTCCGGCATCAGGTTCCCGTTGTCGTCCTTCGCGTCCCACGCGACGTCAGCGGCGGTTCCCTTCCAGAACCATCCGCGGACCTTCTGGCCGGCGGAGTTGTGGATCTCTCCTTCCCAGAGGTCTTCCGCACTGGAGGACTGCTTGATGAGCACGGTCTGCAGCTTGCTGTCCGGAGTCGGGGAGAACAGCAGCGCCGGCGAGGACACGTCGATCTGGGGCACGTGGTTGTCCACGTAGAACGGCGTGGTTTCCGCCGACGGCCGGCTGCCGTTCGAGTAGGAGACCGCCAGGGCGGCGGTGTACTTTCCGTCTGCCACGCGCTTGCCGTTGTCATCGATACCGTCCCAGAGGACTTCCTCCGGGGCCTTCGACCGGCCGGTGTAGGTCCTGACCGTGCTCCCGTCCGCCGCTTTCACCTGGACGGTGTACGAATCCACGCCGGTGGGCACTGCCACCGTGGGGATGATGCGCACGCGCGTCTTGGGTCCGTTTCCGAACGGAGAGAAGTACACGAGATCCGTGGCGATGCGGACCGGCTTCTTCTCCGTGTCGATGCGGACGGAAATCGGCTTGGAGGTGCCGGTGTTGCCCGCCTGGTCGGTGGCCGTCAGCGAATAGGTGTACACGCCGTCCGGAAGGACGCGGTCGTCATCGCCCCGGCCATTCCAGTCGAACTTGTCGTCCGCCCGCCCGCGCCAGACCAGCGTCTTCACGTCCTTGCCGGCGGAGTCCTTGAACGTGCCGGTCCAGAACAGCTCCGAGGAGGTGTCCTGGTAGATCGTGTCCACGGAACGCGAGCTGTCGCCCGTGGGAGAGAACGCGTCGAACGCCGCCTTGGCCGCCGCGGTGGGCGCCGTCAGCTTGATCGTGATGGACGGGGAATCCGCCGACGGGTTGTGACCGTTGACGTACTGCACGGTGAGCTTTCCCTTGTACGCTCCCTCCGGAAGAACGCTCCCGGCGTTGTCCTTGCCGTCCCACGTGATGCTCGCGGGGATGCTCACGGTGCCCGTGAAGGAGCGGCGCACCTGCCCCGGGGCGTCCGTCACGTCCAGGGACCACTTCTCGATGCCCGTGCTCACCGGGACGTTCAGACCGAAGTTCATGGTGTCTTTCACGCCGTCCCCGTTCGGGGAGAAGAAGGACAGGTCCACGGCGAGCTTCACGGGGGTCGGCCGCGTGTCGATGATGATGTTCTGCAGTTCCGCCTTGCCCACGTTACCGGCCCGGTCCGTGGCCGCCACCTCGAAGCTGTACACGCCATCCGGCGCCGCCGTCCCGTTGTCCGTCTTCCCGTCCCACTCGAAGGACGGCGGGGCGGAATCCTTCCACGTGTAGGTGCGGACGGCCGCCCCTTCAATGTTGCGCACCGTTCCCGTCCACTGGTCTTCCACGGACCCCGACTGACGGACCGGCAGCGTGTCCTTGTTGCCGTCGCTGTCCGGAGAGAAGATCAGGTACGCGGCGGCGGCACTGACCGACGGCGGCGTGGTGTCCACGACCACCGTGCCCTCCGGGCTCTTGCCGAGGTTGTTGTTATCGTCCCACGCCTCGATGTGGTAGTGGTACGTCCCGTCCGGGACCACGCTTCCAGAGTCCGACATGCCGTCCCAGCGGATGGTGGGCGGGATGACGATGCCCGTCTTCAGATACGCGAGGCGCGCCAGGATGTTCTTGAACTCCACGTTCTCCGGCCGGTCCTCCTTGTTGAGGATTGTTCGCACGGCCGCGCCGGAAGAGTCCGTGATGATGAACTTGTAGCCCTTGACGTAGCGTTCGTCCGT
>DASRZR010000390.1:0-5735 GCA_035686185.1 Spirochaetia bacterium
GGCCAAGGATGCCGGCATCCCCGTGATCGTGATCGACTCCCTGCTGAGCGGGGACCCGTCCAACTACGTGTCCTTCCTGGCCACCGACAACGACGCGGCGGGCCGCGCGTGCGCGAAGGAACTGATCGCCCGGGTGAAGGCTGCCACCGGCAGTGACAGCGGCAAGATCGCCGTCATGTCCTACGTGGCGGGCGTCGGCTCCGAGATCGGCCGCGTGGGCGGCTTCAAGGACTACATCGCGAAGAACTCCCACCTGCAGGTCGTGACCACGCAGTACTCCAACGCGGACATGCCCACCGCCATGAACCAGACGACGAACGTCCTGCAGTCGAATCCCGACCTGGTCGGTATCTTCGGCGCCAACGAGCCGACGGCCGTTGGAATGGGCCGCGCCATCGCGCAGGCGGGCCTGCAGGGCAAGATCGTGGCCATCGGCTTTGACGGGAACACCGCCCTGGCGAACTTCATCAAGGACGGAACCCTTCAGGCAATCGCGGTCCAGAGCTCCTTCAACATGGGCTACCTGGGCGTGAAGACGGCCTACGACGTGGCCATCGGCAAGAAGAAGGTCCCGGCGAAGGTGGACACCGGATTCCTCATCGTTACCAAGGACAACGTGGACTCCACCGCGGCCAAGAACGTCCTGTACTAGGCGCTCCTGTCTCCCGGCGGTCGCCTCGATCCTCCTCTGGCGGGGCGGCCGTCTTTTTTCTGGCGCCGGGCGGAGAATCACGATAGTATGAGGCCGTGCATGCGGACGCGGATCTGATGTACCGGTTTCTCATGGTGGACGACGAAGAGATCGTCCGCCGCGGTTTTCGCGACAGGATCGACTGGACCCGGCTCGGCTTCGAGTTTCTCGATCCCTGCGAGAACGGCGAGCAGGCCCTGGAGGCGCTGGAGGCATTCCACCCCGACGTCGTGATGACCGACATCGCGATGCCCCGCATGGATGGCCTGGCCGTCGCCGCGTGGGTGGCGGAGCATCGCCCGCAGACGGTGGTGGTCATCCTGTCCGGCTACGATGAGTTCGAATACGCCCGGAAAGCCATCCGCAGCAACGTTTTCGAGTACGTCCTGAAACCCGTCACCTCGCGGGACCTCACCGGGCTCCTCGGCCGGCTGAAGGAACGGCTGGACGCCCAGGCCCGCACACGGGAGGCGGCCGCGGCCGCGGAGCAGCAGGCGGAGGTCGCGGCCTGCCTCCGCCGCTCCCAGGCGTTGCGGGACCTGGCCACCGGCTCCCCGGAAACGATGTCCGCGGCGGCGTTCCAGGAGGTGTTCGGGTTCACGCCGGACGGCCTTGCCTGCTGCGTGGTGCTCGTGGACGAGGGACCGGCGTTGCCGGAGGTCATGGGAGCCATGGCGTCGGGCGTGTCCCGAGCGGTAGACGAAGTGGCGGGCGCTTCCCGCCGGGCCCTCCTGTTCTCTCCGGGCGCCGGGCGCCAGGCCGTGCTCGTGCTGGAGCGGGACGCCCCCGCGTGCTCCCGACTCGCCACCGCCATTGCCAACCGCGTGGCCTCGGCCGCACCGGCGGCAATCGTAGGGATCGGGCGCCCGTCACCGAGCTGGCGCCACGCCCCCGCGAGCTTTGTCGAAGCCTCTGCCGCGCTTTCCTACGGTCTCGCCGGCCCGGCAGGCTCCGCGTATACCTACGCGCCGGCCGGCGAGGACGAACCCCGGACCCTGGAAGCCCTCCTGTCGCGGCGGGAGGAGACCCGTCGCGCCGTTGTCTGCGGAGACATCCCGGCTGCCGACCAGCAGGCGGAGGCACTCCTGGCGCTGCTGCACGCGGCGGGCGTGTCGGCCGCGCGCATCCGTCACGAGGTGGATGCGTTGTTTGCCGCCATCCGTGACGCGCTGGGAGAGCTTGGCGTGGCCCCGGGGGCGCTGGCGCGTGACCTGGACCTGGACTATGACCTTGCCGTGAACCGGCTGCGCACTTCCGCGGAGGTGCGCGTCCTGCTGGCCCGGCTGGCGGGCTACGCGGGATCGATCCTGGAGGGGCGGGCGATCCCGGCCCCGGAATGGAAGATACGGGACTTCAAGGAGTACGTGGCGCGTCACTACGGGGAGCGCGCTCTCTCCGTTCAGGCCATTGCCGCCGGCCTTTCCATCAGCGCCAGCTACCTTTCCAAGCTCGTGAAGAAGCACCTGGACTGCAGCGTGGTGGACTACCTCGTGGACTACCGCATGGAGAGGGCCAAGGAGCTCCTGGCAACGTCCGACCTCCTGGCGTACGAGGTCGCGGAGGCCACCGGCTACCCGGACGCGCAGTACTTCAGCACGGTGTTCAAGCGACAGATCGGCGTCACTCCCACGGAGTACCGGGCGCAGCGCCGGCGCGCGAGCACCTCGACGTGAAGATCCGCCGCATCCAGGACACCCTGATCCGGGCGTTCGCCGCGCTCATTGTCGTGGCGCTCGTCCTCCTGGGAACGCTGTCCTACTACTACCTTCACAAGATCCTCATCCAGAACGCGGAAGAGACCACGATGCAGCTCGTGAGCCAGCTGAACCGCATCATAGAGAACTACATCCACTACATGGATGACATCGCGCTGATGGCGGTGTCCAACGAGGACGTGCGCGCCTTCATCGCCAGCCCCCGCGCGGACACACCCGCCCTGCGGACGAAGATCGAGTCCACGTTCGAGTCGATTCGCGCCGTGCGTCGGGACATCGACTCGGTGTTCGTCCTCACGCGGGACGGCCGGGCCATTGCGGCCACCATCGGGGGAGCGCTCAATCCGACGGTGGACCTGCGCCGGCGCTTCCTCGAGCTGGAAGCCGGCGTGGTGCCGGGTCACCCGTCGGTGTCCTCCGCACACGTGGAGAACCTGGTGGATTATCGCTACCCCTGGGTGATTTCCCTCGTGCGCACGCTTCCGGCCGGCCCGGCGGGATGGAGCCTCGGCCTGATCCAGGTGGACCTGAACTACGACATCATCGCGCGGCTGTGCAAGGACATCCAGCTCGGAGACTCCGGCTACGTGTTCATCCTCGGCCGCAACGGTGACATCGTGTACCACCCGCGGCAGCAGCTCATCTACGGCTCCCTGAAGACGGAGAAGATACCCGAGATCCTTTCCCTGAGCGGCGGCAACCTGAGGGCGGTGGTGGACGGGCGCCAGATCCTGTACACCGCCGTCAGCTCCCGGGAGACCGGCTGGGAGGTGGTGGCCGTCTCCTACCTGGACGCGCTGTTCCGCGCCAGCCGCGAGGCGGAATACGTGTTCCTGATGCTGTCCCTCCTGGTGCTCGTGGGCGCGGTCGGGGCGGGCGTCCTCATCTCCTCCCGCATCTCGGAGCCCATCGAGTCCCTGCGGCGCTCCATGCAGGCCGTGGAGAGCGGGAACTTCGAGATCGACATCACGGTCAACGCCCGCAACGAGGTCTACCAGCTCGCCCGGGACTGCGACATCGCCGTGAAGAAGGTGCGGGACCTCATCGAGCAGAACCGCCGCGAGCAGGAGCTGAAGCGGGGCCTGGAGCTGCGCGCCCTCCAGGCGCAGATCAACCCGCACTTCCTCTACAACACCCTGGACTCCATCATCTGGATGATCGAGCTGGGAGAGGCCGACCGGGCCATCGACATGACGTCCTCCCTCGCCCGGTTCTTCCGCATCGGGATCAGCCGGGGGGAGGAGACGATCAGCGTCCGCACGGAGATCGAGTACGTGCAGACGTACCTGGAGATCCAGAAGCAGCGCTACAAAGACAAGCTCACCTACGAGATCGCGTTCTCCCCGGAGCTCTACGACCATCAGATCCTCAAGCTGCTGATCCAGCCGCTCGTGGAGAACGCGATCTACCACGGTATCAAGAACCTCGAGGGACCGGGGTCCATACGGATTACCGGGGAGCGCGAGGGAGACTCCATGGTCATCCGCATCCGCGACAACGGGGTGGGCATGGAAGCGGACCAGCTCGCCGCGCTTCGCGGCGGGCTCATCGAGCCGGGTCCCGCCAACGGCGTCGGCGTGCGCAACGTGCTGGAGCGCATCCACGTCTATTTCGGGCTGGACTACGGCCTGGGCTTCGAGAGCTCGCCCGGGGCCGGCACGGTTGCCACCCTCCGCATCCCGCTGACATCCGGGGGCCGGGCATGAGGAACCGCTCGGTGCTCATCCTCCTGGCGGCCGCCGTGGCGGCGGCGGTGACGCTGACGGCGCTGTACCGCGGCCAGCGCCTGTTCAACCCGGTGTCCGTCGGGCCGAGGAAGGTCATCGTGATCTTCAAGACGATCGACTACAGCGGGTCCCCCTTCTGGGGCAACGTGCGCGACGGGGCCGTGTCCGCCGGGGAAGACCTCGGCATGACCGTGTCCATCCGGGGGCCTGCCTACGAGACGGACGTGCAGCGCCAGATCGACATGGTGGAGGATTCCATCCGGGAGAAGCCGGACGCCATCGTCCTGGCCGCCGCGGACTACAACCTGCTGGTTCCCGCGGCCCGGGACGCCCGCCGCCATGGCATCCCGCTCGTGTGCATCGACTCGTTCATCAGCTCGGGGGACGCGGACGTGCGGATCGGCACGGACAGCTACGAGGGCGGCCAGAAGTGCGCGGCGGCCCTCCTGCGCTACGTGCGGCCGGGCGACCTGGTGGCGATCATGAGCTACGTGAAGGGAAGCTCCACCGCCATCGACCGCGAATCCGGCGTTCGGGACGCGCTGGACGGCAAGGTCCGCATCGCGGACACGCTGTACAGCAACGCGGACGCGGTGCGCGCCTACGAGCAGGCGGTTGACCTGCTGGCCGGCACGCCGGACCTTCGGGGGATCGTCGCGCTGAACGAGCCCACCGCCCGCGGGGCGGCCCGCGCGCTTGACGAATCGGGGAAGGCGCGCTCCGTGGCGTTGATCGGCTTCGACAACTCCCTGCTCGTGCTGCACTACGTGGAGCGCGGAGTGATCCGAGACACGGTGGTCCAGCAACCGTTCAACATGGGCTACCTCGGAATCAAGATGGCGCGGGAGCTGATCGGCGGCCGGCGGCCGCCCCGGTTCATTAACACCGGTTCCGTCCAGATCTCGCGGGACAACATGTTCCAGCCGGAGAACCAGAAGCTGCTGTTCCCGGTGGAGGGGCCGTAAGGCGCGGGGGGCGCGGAGTCTTGACAGAAGCGGCCCGTTGATCTTGTCTATCCGGGCAGATTCACCATGAGCCGCCGCGCCCCGACCATCTACGACGTCGCGAAAAAAGCGGGCGTCAGCGTCTCCACCGTGTCACGCGCCGTCAACGAACCTCACCTCGTCCAGGAAGACACCCGCCAGAAGGTCATGCGCGCCGTGGAACAGCTGAAGTTCGTGCCGAAGGCAGAGGCGACCGCGCTGGCACGCAAGCACGTGGGCAGCATCGGCGTGCTCGTCCCCTTCTTCACCTCACCGTCATTTGTCCAGAGGATGCGGGGCGTCGCGGCAGCGCTTTCGGAAACCAAGTTCGAGCTGGCCGTGTACACGGTAAGCTCCCGGACGCAGCTCGACGAGTACCTGGACGTTCTGCCCCTCTGGCGCCGGCTGGATGGGCTCGTCCTCATGTCGATGCCGGTTTCGGACTCCCAGACCCGCCACCTCGCCTCTCACGGCCTCGAGGTAGTGACCGTGGAGTTCTCCCGGGGAGAGTTCTGCTCGGTGGAGATCGACAACGTGCAGGGGGGGAAGCTGGCGGCCCGTCTCCTGCTTTCAAAGGGACGGCGCCGGTGCGCGTACATCGGGGAGGTCGGAGTCCCGG
>DASRZR010000391.1:0-2640 GCA_035686185.1 Spirochaetia bacterium
CTGCTGTAGCGGAGGGTCTCTCGGGGCGGGGGGCGGGGACGCCCGCTCTCCGGTCAAGGGAGCGGCCCCGCCGCTTGGCGAGGCGTCAGTATTTCACTACTATCTTATCGTAAGCTCAGACAGGGAATGGAAATGCTGGAAATCGTCAAGTGGCCCGATCCGCTCTTGAAGAAACACTCCGTCGTTGTGCCGGAGATCAACGACGAGATACGGACGCTCGTGGACGAGATGTTTGAGACCATGGAAAAAGGCAAGGGCGTGGGCCTGGCCGGTGTGCAGGTGGGGAAGCTCCTGCGGGTCTTTGTCACGCGCGTTCCCAACGATACCCTTCGTGCCTTCATCAACCCTGACATCCTGGAAACTTCGATTGAAGTGGAGCCGTTCGAAGAGGGCTGTCTGAGCATCCCCGGCATCTACACGGACGTGATCCGCCCGTCCTCGGTCCGCGTGCAGGCCTGGAACCAGAAGGGCCGCCCGTTCACGCTGAACGCGGAGGGCTACCTGGCCCGCGTCATCCAGCACGAGTTCGATCATCTCAACGGCGTGGTCTTCCTGGACCGCATCGACCAGAAAAAAAAGCAGCGACTCCTTGTCGAGTACGAGGCAAGCGTAGAAGCGTGATGCGCATCCTGTTCGCGGGATCTCCAGCGCTGGCGATCCCGAGCCTGACGGCGGCGGCCCATGCCCACGAGGTCGTCGCGGTGCTGACCAGCCCCGACCAGCCGTCCGGGCGCGGCCGGGCCCCGGTGGCCCCGCCGGTGAAGGAGGCCGCGCTCAAGGCCGGCCTGAAAGTGCTTCAACCGCAGAAGCTGGACGCCGCATTCCTGGAAGAGGTGAAGGGCCTGGCGCCGGACGTCCTGGTGGTGGCCGCCTACGGCAAGATTTTCCGGCCGCGCTTCCTGGACCTGTTCCCGCTCGGCGGGATCAACGTGCACCCGTCCCTTCTCCCGCGGTTCCGCGGGCCGTCCCCGATCAGCGCCGCGATCCTGGCCGGTGACCCGGAAACCGGGGTCACGATCCAGAGCGTGGCCATGAAGTTCGACACGGGAGACATCTACGCGCAGGAGAGAATCCCCCTGAAGGGCGATGAGACCACGGCCGGTCTTTCAGAAACGCTGGCCGAGGTGGGCGCCCGGCTCCTGGCGGGAGTGCTGGGGGAGTTCGCTTCCGGGAAAGCGCCCGCTCGCCGCGTGCAGGATGAGAGCGCTGCCACGTACTGCCGCACCATCGCGAAGGAAGACGGCCTTGTGCGGTGGTCAGAGAGCGCGGAGGTCATCGAACGCGCGGTGCGGGCCTATGACCCGTGGCCCCGTGCCTCCACGTGTGTGGGCACGGAGACGCTGCTGCTCTTGAAATCCCACGTGTATCCGGCTACGCTCCCACAAGATCCGTCACGTGACGAAAGCCATCCCGGAGAAGTGCTGGCGGCGGATCGGCAGCACGGGCTGCTGGTTCGCACTGGCCGCGGCATACTGGCAGTGGAGCGTCTTCAACTGCAGTTTCGAAAGCCGCTGGACTGGAGGTCGTTCGTGAACGGACGTCCTGACATCGTCGGGACCCGCCTCGGAGCCTGAACAGGGGACGTATGCGAGACTTCATCTGGAAGATGCGGGACTGGCTGGAAGCTGCCTACGAGTGGGCGCGGGAGCTGCTGAACAAGATCCTGCCCCATGACGACGACTCCCCGGAGCTCCGCAGCCTGAAGCTGTACGCGCTTCTGTTCGTCGGCATCATCGGCCTCATGCTGGTGATCGGTGGCATCACCTTCGGGATCGCCGTCCGCGGCCAGCCGGAGACGCTCGTTCCCAACCTCCAGGGCAGGGACGTGCTGGACGCGCTGGGGGACCTGCAGAGCAAGGAGCTGTATCCCGACGTGCAGGTCCAGTACTCGGCGGACATCGACAAGGGAACGGTCATCTCCCAGCGCCCGGCGCCCGGCACGCTCGTGAAGGCGGGCCAGCGCGTCACGATGCGCGTGAGCCGGGGCCCGGTCATCGACAAGGTGGAGAACTATGTCGGCATGAGCCTGGATGACGTGAAGGTCCACCTGCAGACCATGTTCGCCAGCCACAGTCCGAACATCATCATCAAGACGCCCATCATCTACCAGTACAAGCCCGGCGTGCCGGCGGGCAGGGTGCTGGCGCAGAGCCCGGCTCCCAACACGAAGATCACGGGCGTGGCCTCGCTGGAGCTCGTGGTGAGCCAGGAGCCGGGCGCGGCCTCCACCGTCACCGTGGGGGACTACGTGGGAAAGAGCTTCCAGGAAGCCGTCCAGGAGCTCGTTCGGGACAACGTGCCGTTTGCGTTTTCGGTCAAGCCGTCCTCCAAGGGCGCTGACGCTGGCGCCGTGATCTCGCAGGTGCCCGCCAAAGGCGCCCAGGCCGACTATGGCCAGGTGGTCCAGCTCACGATGACCGCACCCACGTCCACTGCCGTGGGGAAGGACAACGTGTTCGGCCTGTTCCAGTTCACCATCCCGCCGCAGGCCATCGCGGTGGACATCCGCCTGGTGGCCATCACGGACTCGGAGCCCAAGGAGCTCCTTTCGATGAAGCACCCGGGCGGCCCGTTCGCCGTTCCGTACATCGTGCCGGACGGGAGCGACCTCGTGCTGTACGTGCTCGACCAGGAAGCGGC
>DASRZR010000392.1:0-14383 GCA_035686185.1 Spirochaetia bacterium
GACATGGCCGGTGATCCTTTCCACGATGACGTCCACCTGGGGTGTGAGACCCGCAAGCGTCCCGTAGAACTCCACGGGGGCCGCTTCCCGCACGGCCAGGCGCACGTCCTGCAGCATCTGGCCCGAGTTCATCTCCACCACCAGGACCTTCTTCTTTCCCGCCGCGGCGGCGGCGATGGCCGCCGTGGGGAACGGCCACAGCGTGACGGGACGAATGAGCCCGGCCTTCACCCCGGACTTGCGGAGCGTGCTCACCGCGGTCCGGCAGATCCGGGCCGACAGCCCGAAGGCCACCAGCAGGTACTCCGCGTCCTTCACGTCCACGGACTCGCTCATGACTTCCTGCCGCTCGATCTGGAAGTACTTCGCCTGCAGCCGGTCGTTGAGCTCCGCGAGCGCCGTGTCGGGGTTCAGCCTCATGGAGGCCACCAGGTGCGGCGCCCGCCCCTGCGCCCCGGAAAGCGTCCAGGCGCTCTTGTCGAACGTCCGTCCGGTGGGAGACGGGAGCGTGACCGCTTCCGACATCTGCCCCGTGAAGCCGTCCCCCAGGATGATGACCACGATGCGGTACTGGTCCGCCAGGTCGAACGCCTTCACGGTCAGGTCCGCCAGTTCCTGGACGGATCCGGGCGCGAGCACCACGCTGTGGTAGTCACCGTGGCCGCCGCCCTTCACCGCCTGGAAGTAGTCCCCCTGCGCGCCGGCGATGTTCCCCAGGCCGGGTCCGCCGCGCATCATGTTCACGACCACCGCCGGCAACTCCGCGCCGGCGAGGTACGAGATCCCTTCCTGCTTGAGGCTGACCCCGGGGGACGAGGAGGAGGTCATCACGCGGGCACCCGCCGCGGAAGCGCCGAGCACCATGTTGATGGCGGCCACCTCGCTCTCCGCCTGGAGGAACGTCCCGCCGACCTGCGGCAGGCGCGCGGCCATGTAGGCGGGAAGCTCGTTCTGCGGGGTGATGGGATAGCCGAAATAGAAGCGGCATCCCGCGATGATGGCGGCCTCCCCGATGGCCTCGTTGCCCTTCATGAGCGTCACTGCCATGGCGTTACTCCGTCCCCGCCGGGGCGCCCGCCGGCGCCTGCCGACGGACGGTGATGGCCATGTCCGGGCAGATGATGGCGCAGGACAGGCACGCCGTGCAGCGTGACTCGTCGAAGCATTCCGCAAACGGCACGCCCTGGCGGTTGAACGCGGTACGCGACATCGCCAGGATCTTTTCCGGACACGCGCCGACGCAGAGAGCGCAACCCTTGCATCGCTCGCGGTCGATTACCGGTCGTCCCCTTGACACCGAGTGCACTCCCCTATCAAGATATGCTCCCAGAGTATCACTTTCACCACCCCGTTGCAAGAAAAACTGCAGGTCCCGGCATCGGCGTCTCCGCGGAGTCGGGAAGGAGGTCTGACGTGGCAACGTACCAGGAACTATCCGAAGCAATCCAGAAAGGAAGCGCACCGAAGGCCAAGGAAATCACCGCCGCCCTGCTGGAGGCGAAGAACCCGCCGGCAGAGATCCTCAACAAGGGGCTCCTGGACGGCATGGACAAGGTCGGCCAGCGCTTCAAGTGCAACGAGATCTACATCCCGGAGGTGCTGATCGCGGCGCGGGCCATGAACGCCAGCATGGATCTGCTGAAGCCCGAGCTGGTAAGGGCCGGCGTGAAGCCGGTGGGCAAGATGCTGCTGGGCACCGTGAAGGGAGACCTCCACGACATCGGGAAGAACCTCGTGAAGATGATGGCCCAGGGCGCCGGTATCGAGGTGGTGGACCTCGGCATCGACGTCTCCGCGGACAAGTTCGTGCAGGGAGCGAAGGACAACCCGGATGCCAGGGCCATCGGCATCTCCGCGCTGCTCACTACCACGATGACCGGCATGAAGGACGTGATCGACCGTTTCGAAAAAGAGGAGCTTCGCAAGAAGGTGAAGTTCATGGTGGGCGGCGCCCCGCTCACGGACTCGTACGCCCGGGAGATCGGCGCGGACGGCTACGCGCCGGACGCGGCCAGCGCCGCGGAGAAGATCAAAGCGTTCCTTCGCGCCTAGTGCTCCGGCAGCCCGGTCGTGGCCGGCGCGTAGTAGCCGGACTCGTCGCGGCCGGCGGCCTTCTGCACCGTCACCTCGACCTCCAGCGGGATGTAGCGGTCTCCGAAGTCAGGCGGCGTGACCGACGTGAACCTCAGCGTGTACAGCGAACCCACGCGGGACTGCACGGCCCGCATCACCTCCGGCATGCCGCCGGGAGTTCCGGAAGCAAACACCCTGCCTCCCGTGGCGGACGCCAGGTAGGACAGGTCCTCGTCCACCGCCGCGTTGCCGAACACGACCGGGTAGAACGCGATGGAGTTGTTGCGGAAGTAGGCGGCCACCTCCAGCAGGGAATAGGTGGCAAACGGCCGCTGACCCAGGGACCCGGAGGTGAGGAACACCACCGCGCGGCGGGAACCGGATACCGCGGTGATCAGCTCGTCCCCCGCCAGGCGGGCGCCCAGGTCGAACCTCCAGCCATCCGCGGGCGGGGTCTGGAACGTGGCGCGGAGGAAGCGCAGCCGCGTCTCCCCGAAATCGGCCTCCCGCTGAGGTTTCTGGGCGGCGGAAATGCTCTTGATGCGGCCCGTGGCGTTGGCCAGGGCGTACAGCTCCGTTACGGCCTGGTCCACGTCCGGCCGAAGCGCCTCCAGGGCCGGGGAGCGCTCCACGAGCAGGGACACGTCCACGGTCTTCACCTGCGAGTTGGCCACGACCACCGCCGGCGCTTTCACCGGCGCGCGGTTCTCGGTGACGATGAAGTTCGCCGTTGCCAGGCCCGCCACCGGCCTTCCATAGCGGTTCTCCACCGACACGTCCGCGTAGACCTCCGGGAACTTCACGGAGTTCACCCGGTCCACCCTCACCGCCAGGCCGGCGTACAGCGTGGTCACGTCGGAGAGAAGCACGACGCGGCTCTGGTCGAAGTCGACCCCGAGAAGGTCCCCGTTCACGGTGGACGCCTGCTGGACGAGGCGGCGAGTGTGCGCGCTGGCGTCTCCCCGCACCGTCCAGGTCTCCTTCTCCAGGTCGCACTCCCGGATCTTGTTCTGGTCCGCCACCAGCAGTGTGCCGCTGGCGGAGATGGAGATCCCCTCGGGGTCCTGGAGCGTCCCCTCCCCCAGCGTGCCCAGCGGGTTGCCGTTCAGGTCATACACCAGGATGCGCTTGCCGGCCTTCTCCGCCACGTACAGGCGGTCTTCCCGCGCCGCGATTCCCGTGGGCCCGTTGATGCCGGAGATGGACTGGACGAACTTCCCATCCGGGCCAAAACGCTCGACGCGGGAATTGCCCCAGTCGGTGACCCAGAGGTAGCCACGGGAGTCCACGGCGAGATACTGCGGGCCCAGCAGCGCGCCGTCCCCGTTGCCCGCATGCCCGAAGGTGGCAATCTTGTCTCCCCGCGGGCTGCAGTGGGCAATCCGGTTGGCGCCGTACTCGGACACGAACAGGGTGCCGTCCGGCATCTCGACAACGTCATAGGGATGATCGAACCCGTTGAGGCCGCCCCGCAGGGTATCCCGCAGACGGAAGTTCGCGTCGTAGCGCAAGACCTCGTTGGAGCCGAAGGCAACCACCCAGAAGCTCCCGTCGGGGCGCGGCCGCACGCTCGTGGGGCGGCGGAAGGGGTAGCCACCGGTGGCCGTCCCGTCCAGCACGGAGGAAACCACCCACGTGGATGGCCCCGCGAGGTCAGCGCCCAGCCCCCGCCGCAGGGTGAGCACGTCCACCCAGTCCCGGACCACGGGGCTTCCGCGCTGCGTGTCCAGGACCTGCTGCCAGGTGCGGAGCGCCTCCTGCTCGTAGCCGGACTTCCACTGGGCACGGCCGAGCCAGAGCTGGGCAAGCGTGTTGGACGGCTGGTAGCTGATGGCCTTTTCCAGGGAGATCCAGGCGTCGTTGTAGAAGCCACGGTGGAAGGATTGGACTCCGGCGCGAAGCTGCTCGTTGGAGCGGACGCCGGCGAAATCAAGTGTCTGGGCGGGGAGCAGGGCGGGAAGCAGGCACAGGAGGCAGACGAGCAGCGGCCGCAGTTTCACGGGCCTTAGTATAGGGAAAATCAGGCGTACGTATCTACGGTATGCTTCTTGTCCGTGTCGAGCTTGATTTCTCCCTTGATGCCGAGATAGAGGATCGCCTTGATGTCATCGGCCTTCATGATGGCCAGGTCCTGGTTACTCGTCGGCAATGGAGGGAGAGCAACGCTATCAACCTTCATTGGCTTACTCCTGTCCCTATTCTCGACAGGATGTCCAGCATCGTTTAGCGGTATTTTCCGGGGGCTCAGCGTCCCCGGGAGGAAGTCTCGGAACCGAGCTCCTTCAGCCGATCCATGCACAGGCGCATATGCCCCGCGATCTCCTTGTTGCCGGGGGAGAGGTCGAGCGCCCGGCGGAACGTGGCGCGGGCCTCGGCGTAGTCTCCCAGGCGGAAGTACGCCCAGCCCAGCGAGTCCAGGTAGGCGGGGTTGCGCGGCGAAAGCTCCACGGCCTGGCGGCACAGCGTGAGCGCCCGGCCGAGGTCGATCTTCTCCTCCGCGTAGATGAACCCGAGGGAGTTCAGCGCGTTGGAGTTCTTCGGTTCCAGCTCCAGCGCCTTCTTCAGCGTCTCGATGCTCTGCTCCACGTTGCGCTGGGCGTAGGCCACGTAGCCGAGGGCGGCCAGCGCCTGGGACGACTGCAGCCCCAGCTCATTGACCTTGGTGAACTCGATTTCGGCCAGGCGATAGCGCCCGGTGACCGAGTAGATGTAGCCCAGCACCATGCGCGCCTGCATGATGTGCAGGAAGCTGAAGTGGGAGGCAACGACCTTTTCCAGGCACAGCAGGGCTTCCTCGTGGCGCCCGAGCTGGGTGAGGGCAAGGCCCTCGTAGTAGTCGCCCTCCGGCGTGGAGGACGCCTCGGCGGCCGGGTCTCCGCGCCCGGCCTGAAGCTCGGCCAGCGCCTGCTCGTAGCGGTGGGCGTTGTAGTGGCGGATGGCCCGCTCCAGCGTGGCCGCGTTCCCGCGCGGTGACTCACCGCCGGTGGCGGCGGCGCGCGCCATGTCGTGCTCTGTCATCGGAACTCCACCCCCCGGCAGTCGTCCTCGATCGTTGCCCAGTTGCGGGGATGCGCGTGGATCGGAGAGATGCTGATGCGCCCCTGGGACACGACCATGCAGTCGGAGCCCTCTTCCGGATGCGCCTCCGGCTGGGGTCCGCCGATGAAGCAGTACCGGTCGCCGTCCGGCGCGTCGTAGGTGTGCAGCTCCATGCGGTAGATCCGGCGGGAGGGAAACGTGATCACCGTCTCCGCCCCGCGCGTGCCCGTGACGGGGAAATTGACGTTCAGGAAGTGGTCGTCCGTACCCAGCGCCCGAAAGGACTCCAGGTTGCGCGCCGCGAACTCCGCGCCCGCCTCGAAGTCGAACGGCGGCCGGTAGGAGCCGGAAGACAGGGCCACCGACGGAACGCCCATGAGGGAGCCCTGGCGCGCCCCGGCCGCGGTGCCGGAGTACAGGATGTCCGTGCCGAGGTTGGGACCGTGGTTGATGCCGGAGATCACCAGGTCCACGGGGGACGGCACCAGCCCGAGCAGCGCCACCATCACGCAGTCGGCGGGCGTGCCTCGGCAGGAGAACTGCCGGTCGGCGACCCGCCGGATCTTCAGCGCATCGTGAAGCGTAATGGAGTGCGAGCCGCCGCTGGCCTCCGTGGAGGGGGCCACGACCCACACCTCGTGCTGGTCGTGCAGCACGCGTATCAGCGCCTGGATGCCATCGCCTGCAATGCCGTCATCGTTGGTGAGCAGGAGCCTCATGCGCTGGCGACCCGGTTCTCCACGATCCGCGCCCCCGCGGACGGGTGGCAGACGTAGACCTCCGGCTTGAAGCCGAAGATGCGCTCGTAGGCGGTGATGCGCTCCTGGTAGGCCGGGATGGCCTCCTCCTCGATCAGGGTGACCGTGCAGCCGCCGAACCCCAGCCCCGTCAGGCGCGATCCGTACACGCCTTCCGTCTCCCAGGCGCGTTTCACCAGCCAGTCCAGCTCGGGACAGGAGACCTCGTAGAGGTCCCGCAGGCTCTCGTGGGAGCGGTTCATGAGCTTCCCGAACCCGACGAGGTCCTTGCGCCTCAGGGATTCCTCCGCCTCGATGACACGCTGGTTTTCCTCCACGACGTGCAGGCACTTCTTTCGAGTGGTCTCGGGGATCAGCCCCATGCTGTCACGGATGTCCGAAGCCGCATAGTCCCGCAGCGCGGTCCCCGGCTTCTTCACCGACAGCGCATCCACGCACGCCTGGCAGTCCTGGCGCCGCCGGGCATACTCGGACTCCGCCAGGCCGTGGGGAACCTTGGAGTTGGTGATCAGTATCTTCACGCCCTTGAGCGTGAGCGGCACGTAGTGGTACGTCAGGAAGCGCGTATCCACCACCATCGCGTGGTCTTCCTTGGCCAGGCGGGAGACGAACTGGTCCACGACGCCGCCGGTGGCTCCCATGAACTCATTTTCGGCCTTCTGGGCGAGCTTCGCGAGATCTTCCCGGCCGAGGTCGATGCCGTACAGGTCCTGGATGGCCAGCGCGGTGGCCGTCTCCAGCGCCGCGGAGGATGAAAGCCCGGCGCCCTGGGGAATGTCCCCGTGGATGGTGATGTCCATGCCGCCCAGGGGATATCCCCGAGCCAGGAACTCACTGATGATCGCCTTGGGGTAGTTAGCCCACCGGTCTTCCTTGCGGAAACGGAGGGTGGGAAGCGTCGCCCGCTTGCGGTCCTTGTAGTCCACCGAGAAAAAGCGGAGATGAGAGTCCTTCCGCCGCGTGATTGCCACGCGCACCGTGAAATTGATGGCCATTGGCAGGACAAAGCCGTCGTTGTAGTCGGTATGCTCGCCCATGAGATTCACCCGGCCCGGTGCCCAGGCGACGATCTCTGGTGCCTTGCCGAACTCCTCGACATGGCTCTGCTTCACTGGATCCATCAATAATCTCCAACGGATGCGCGAATTGTGGGTTCCTGCCAGTATAGACAAAGCTAGGAAAGAATTCAATAAAAAGCAGGAAAAATGTCGAAATTTCAGGTAAATGCAGCTTCCCCAGCGCTTCCTTCAGTATGGCGAGGAAATCTCCTTCCCGGCGCACACCACGGTGTACCGGCCCGACGATCCGGTGGGCGCCAGACCGGTGTTCTACGTGGCGGCCGGCTTGATGAAGGTGCAGTACCCGGTGAGCTCTCAGACGTTCTCCCTGTGGCTCCATCCGGACAGTATCTTCGGGCTCGTGGAGCCGCTGGCCGAGTGCCCCCGGCTGTGCACGGTGCAGGCCATGGAGCACACGATCTGCTACGCGTGGGACCTGGAGGGTTTTTTCCTTGCCTCCGGGGTCTCGTGGGAGCTGGCCGTGGCCGCCATCACGGGCCTGAGCCGGGAGCTTCGCACGTTGAACGCCGAGTTCGGCGAGCGCCTGCACGCCAGCCAGAAGGACTCCTCCCATGAGTGACCCCATTTTCTACAACGACATCATGAGGATTGCCTTCCAGGCCGAGGAGGCGCTGGACGAGGCGGTGATCTCCAAGTTCGGGCAGCGCTTCAAGGACCGCCAGGTCCTGATCCGGGAAGGGGAGATCCAGCAGAAGATCTTCTGGATCCTGGAAGGGCAGGTCTTCGTCACGCGGCGCATGGGGGACAAGTACAAGGTGCTCGCCACGCTGGGGGCGGGAGAGCTGATCGGGGAGATGAGCTTCTTCGACAAGTCCGTGCGCTCGGCAACGGTGATCGCCAAGGGCGACGTGCACGCGCTGGTATTCACCGCGGAGAACTTCGCAGACATCTACACGGCAAGCCCGCAGTGGACCCGGCGCCTGCTCGTCTCCCTGGCCCGGCGCATCCGTGGCATGGTGGAGCGGCTGAAAGAGTTCTAGCCGCGCCGCGCCGCCGCGGCCCGCGGGTCGGGCGGCTGCGATGCCTCCGGCGGAGCCAGAATCCGCCTCCGGCGGAGATCAGATCGTCACGATCTTGTCCGCGTCCACTTCGTTCACGAAGATCCGCTCGTAGCGTCCCGAGCCTTTCACGTCATTCTGCCGAGGCAGGTAGGTGGAAGCAAAAAAGAACAGCAGGTCCGACATGTCATCACTGCTGCTCACGAGCGACCAGCGGTACCAGCATTCGTAGCGGTCCAGCAGCCGGCGGCGCCCCGCGTCCTTCTCCAGCTCCACGTCCGTTCGCTCCCGGATCTCGTTGCGAAGCCCTCCGTACCAGGATTTCCCCAGGTGAAAGAGGCACAGCTTCCCGTGGAAGTCCTTGTAGTACAGCTCGTAGATCCCCGCCTCGGAGGGGACCGATTTCACGATCTCGTACTTGGAGCTCTTCGCAAGCCGCGACCAGCTCACCGTGTAGTACACGTTGCGGCCGCGGACCTGCTTCTGCACGAGGGGCTTGCGGTCCATGGATTACCCCGGCTCGAAGCGCATGTGGTAGCGTTCGCCGGTCCGGGTGATGCGGCAGCGCTCCCCGTACACCCGTCGCGGGCCGGGACCGTCCATCACGCGGTGGAGGGGGCCCTGGTCGATGACCCGGCCGGCGGCGAGCATCAGCATGTCGCCGTAGCCGGTCACGATCTCCTCCACGTGGTGCGTCACGCCGATCACCGTGAGGTCGCGCCGACGGCCGAACATCAGGCCCAGGGACTCGAGGAACCCTTCCCGCGCCACGGGGTCCAGGCCGAGGCAGGGCTCGTCCAGGATGAGCAGCTCGGGACCGGCGGCCAGGGCGCGCGCTATCAGCACGCGTTGTCGCTCGCCGGTGGAAAGGGTGTGAAACAGCCGGTCCGCGAGCGTGGCGGCGCCGATTTCCCCCAGCGCCTCCGCCGCCCGTCGGACGGCGGCCGGCGGCATCGCCTCGTACAGCGCGATGGCCCCTTCGGCCCCGCTCATGACCACCTCGGTAACGGTCATGAACCCGGGGAAGTCCGAGGCAAGGTCCCCGTGCACCCACCCCACGCGCCGGCGCAGCGCGCGCAGGTCGGTCCTGCCAAAGGGCTCCCCGAGCACCTCCATCTGGCCGCGGGAAGGATACCCGTAGCCGGACACCAGGCGCAGCAGGGAGGTCTTGCCGCTGCCGTTGAGGCCGAGCACGACGCATTTCCCGCCGCGGGCAAGCTCCCAGGTGATGTCCGTGAGGATCCGGGCGCCCCGGATGTCGAGGCAGACGGAGCGCAGGGAGACGGCCCGCTCGCTCAGGGCTGGACCACTCCGATCACGAGCAGGATGTTCGCGTACACGCGCTGTTCCGCGGTGGCGATGACAAGGGCCACGTCCGGCGTGCGCGCCTCATCGTAGAACGCGAACCGCGCCTTCTTCTCCATCGGGGTGGAACCGGGGAGGATGCGGCGGAACTCGCTGAATATCGCCGGCTCCGGTCCCTTGTCGGGCACCATGACGAAGGCGGTCTCCACGGGGATGACGGGCACCAGGCACTGCAGGACGTCGACCGCCGACACGAGCCCGGGCCGCAGGTTCAGAAACACCCGGCGCGCGGAAGGGTTCGAGCCGGTGGAGAACGGGTAGTTGCCGTCCGCGATCAGGACGCGCGAGCCGTGGCCCGCGCTGCCCAGCGCGGACAGGATTTCAGGGTGCAGAAGCGTGGTGGTGAGCACGTGAGGATTCCTCCTCCGACAAGGCTACAATGGATCGGAGTTCTGGTATACTGCACAGTCGACCGTGGACGCATCACCGCTGGATGGCCTTCATGTTCTCGTCGTGGACGACGAGGAAACGGTCCTCTCGCTGCTGCAGGACTGCCTCCTGCGCCTCGGCGTGTCCGCGGAATGCGTCTCCCGCGGGGCACGGGCCATCGAGCTGATCGAGGACCGTCACTTCGACCTCATGTTCCTGGACCTGCGCATGCCGGAGATGGACGGGCTGGACGTGCTGAAGGCCGTTCGCCGGATCGATGAGAGCCTCTCCGTCATCATCATGACCGGGGACGTCACCGTGGACTCGGCCGTGCAGGCCATGAAGCTCGGCGCGGAGGACTACCTCCTGAAGCCGCTGGACGCCGAAGTCCTGCGCCTGGCAATGATTCGGACGACCAACCACCGACGCCTGCGCATGGAGCACCGGCTGCTGCAGGAGAGCGCGGGCTCTCTCGGACGGGGCCGCATCGTGGCGCGGAGCAAGGCCATGGCGGACGTGATGGCGCTGGCGGCGAAGATTGCGCCGCTTCCCAGCACCGTCCTGGTCCAGGGAGAGAGCGGGTCCGGCAAGGAACTGCTGGCCCGCGGCCTGCATGAGTCCAGCCCCCGGGCGGAGCGGCCGTTTGTAGCGGTCAACTGCGCGGTCATCCCCCTGACGCTCCTGGAGAGCGAGCTGTTCGGCCACGAGCGTGGGGCGTTCACCGGCGCGGAGTCGCGGCGCATCGGCTACTTCGAGGCGGCGGGGGAAGGCACGATCTTCCTGGACGAAATCAGCGAGACCTCGCTGGACCTGCAGGTGAAGCTGCTTCGCGTCCTGCAGGAGCGCGTCTTCCGGAGAGTCGGTGGGTCGGCGGAGATTCCCACCAGAGCGCGCATCATCGTGTCCACGAACCGCAACCTGGAAGAGGAGGTCCGCAAGGGACGATTCCGGCAGGACCTCTACTACCGTCTGGCCGTCATCATGATCCGGCTTCCGCCCCTCCGAGAGCGTCGGCAGGACGTCTCGTTCCTGGCGCAGCAGTTCCTCGTGCGCTTCGCCAAGGAGTTTGGAAAGCCCGTGCGGACGATCAGCCCGGCGGCGATGGAGGTCCTGTTGCGCCGGCCCTGGCCGGGCAACGTTCGGGAGCTGGAGAACAGCATCGAACGGGCCGTGGCCCTGGCCGAGGGAAAAGAGCTGGGGCCGGAGGACCTCGCGCCCCTGGAGCCAGACCTTCTGGACGGGCCTACCCCGCCCACGGTCCGGCCGTCTGCGCAGCGCTACGCCGAGGCGCGGGACACGTTCGACAGAAGCTACTTGAGAAGCCTGCTCAGCGCGGCGGATGGAAACGTCACTGAGGCCTCCCGCATATCGGGGATTGCGCGCCAGAACCTGTACAAAAAGATGAAGAAGCTCGGGATTGGGAGGAACACTCCAACCGCTATTTGACATCAAAAGGTTACATAGTAATCTTTTTGAGACATTCATGGGTTACACTTCTTAAGCCTGTTTTGCCCCCATATTCTTGCTCCAATCTCTAAAACAGTAAATAACAAGTAATTAGCAAATAGACATTTTATAGAGAAAATAATCACTATTGGCATGACTTGTGCTTAGGCTCCCCCCAGGGGCCAGAATGAGTGAAGATGTGACGGAATCCAGCCTTGGTACCTGTCGCCGAAGCGCAAGATGGATCGCCGCTGTGGTCCTGGCAACCGGCGCGGCCGGACTCGTCGGATGGCTCGCGGACGTCCCCCGGCTTGCACGGCCCGTAGCCGCGCTGTCTCCAATGTCCACGATCACCGCCGTCCTCCTGTGCGTGGCGTCTCTGGTCATCAGCCTGCTGGCCTCCGGTGAGGCTCGTCGACGGCCCGTCATGGCCTTCAACCTTTCCGTGCTGATCCTTGTGCTTGGCGTCTGGTCCCTGGCCAGCCACTTCGCGGGGATTCCCATGCCGACCGACGGGCTCCTGCTCGATCGATCACTTGCCGTGGCCCTTCATGGCAGCAACCGCATGTCCCCGGCTTCCGCCCTGTGTTTCTCGCTGTTCGGCCTGGCGGCTTGCGGGGCGGCGAGACACTCGCGGCGCGCCACTGCCGTCTCTCAGACCGCTGCCGTCGCGGGACTGCTCGTTTCACTGGCCTCAATCGTCGGCTACCTGTACAGCGTGGCGTTCCTCGTCAACTTCCAGCAATTCAAGCCCATCGCACCGCAAACCGCGGCGGCGTTCCTGCTCTCCTTCGTGGCAACCTTCCTGGTCCAGCCCGGACGCGGGGTGGCCCGCACGGTCTTCAGTGTCGAGATCGGAGGTGTGCTGGCACGGCGTCTGCTGGTGTTCGTGCTGTCCCTTCCCCTCCTTCTCGGCGGCATGGCCTCCGCCTGCCTGAAACTGGGGATACTGGACGCGCCGGGCAGCATCTTTTTCCTGACGGCGGCCGCCGACCTCAGCCTCGCCGGCCTTCTCATCTTCAACGCGTTCACGATCAACCGCTCCGAGGTCGCGCGTCGGCGTGCCCAGCGCTCCCTTGTGGAATCCGAGCAGAGCTACAGGACGCTCTTTGAGAATGCCGCGGACCCGATGTTCGTCGTGGACGCGGACCTGCGCGTGCGGGACGCCAACGCGGCGGCCTCCGCGGTCCTCGAGCGCCCCCTGCCGTCCGTCCTCGGCCAGCCGCTCGCCGAGATAGCCCCCGCGTGCGCTTCCGAGATGGAGAGGAAGGTCCTCGAGGCATTTGCCCGGGGACACACGTCGTTCGAGGCGTGCGCCCGAACACCCTCCGGCCACGACGTGCCGCTGGAGGTCAACGCGCGGGCCATGGAGCTCCGAGGCCGACGCAGCGTGCTCACCATCGCGCGCGACCTGAGCGAGCGTCGCCGGGCCCAGCGCGCACTGGCGGAGAAGGACTCCCTGTTGCGCCAGGCCCAGAAGATGGAGGCCATCGGGCGGCTGGCCGGCGGGATCGCCCATGACTTCAACAACCTCCTCACCGTGATCCTCGGGTACTCGGAGATCCTGCTCGGCAAGCTGGCCGGTGACGAGCGCTCTGATGCATTCGAGATCAAGATGTGCGCCGCGCGCGCCGCGGCGCTCACCCGGCAGCTCCTGGCGTTCAGCCGACGCCAACCGGCCACGCCGAAGCCGACGGACATGAACGCCGCCCTGAAGGAAATGACGCCGCTCCTCGGGCGGCTGATCGGGGAGAGGATCAGCCTCGAGATAAGCGCCGCTGCCGGGCAGCCCACCATCCGCATCGACCCGACCCAGCTTGAACAGATCGTCCTGAACCTGGCCGTGAACGCGCGGGACGCGATGCCCGAGGGAGGATCGCTCGCGATAGAGACGGCGGACCGCTTCATTGACGGAAGCTCCGAGCCGTTCACGCCGGCCCCCGCCGAAGGGCCCTACCTTGAGCTATCCGTGCGGGACACCGGCGGAGGCATCCCCGAAGAGGTGGAGCCTCACATCTTCGAGCCGTTCTTCACAACGAAATCAGAGCTCCAGGGCACGGGGTTGGGACTCTCCACGGTGTACGGCATTGTCACGCAGAACGGCGGCGCCATCCGGGTAGAGACATCTTCCCGCGGAACGCGCATGCGGATCCTCTTCCCTTCGGTTCCGGGAGCGGAACGGGAAGATGGCGAGCAGAAGCTGTCCACGTTCGAGACGGGAAGAAAGGGAACCCTGCTCCTGGTGGAAGACGACGATGACGTGCGCGCCTACCTGTGCCTCGGCCTGCGCCAGGCGGGATACCACCTGCTGGAGGCATCTTCCGGGGAGCAGGCCCTGCAGATCGTGGAACGTAACGGCTCGCCGATCGACGTCGTGGTGTCCGACGTGGTGATGCCCGGCATGGGCGGACCGGGCCTTGCGCGCGAGCTGATGAACCGTCTCCCGTCCGTGCGGATCCTTTTCATGTCCGGCTACGATGAGGTGCAGAGCGGAATCGGCTCCCTGTGCGGCCGGTTCGACCTTATCACCAAACCGTTCACCCTCACGGATCTCGTTGCCAAGCTGGGCGAAGTGGCACCGCCAAAGCCCGGCGAGGCGTCCCGACGACCCGGTGTTCTCACGCGCACGTGCGCGGACACCGCACCACTCTCCGTTGCCGAAGGAGGCATCTCATGAAGAATCTTGGGTTTGCGCTGAAGATCGGGGGCGGTTTCGCCCTTCTGCTCGCGCTGTGCGCGCTGGTGGCGCTTGCAGGCTTCAACGGCTGCCGACAGATCACCACCACGATCGGGGGAATGACGTCGGCCAAAGACATCACGATCTCCAGCCTGGAATCCCGTCGAGAGGAAAAGAACTTCATCCTGCGCGGGGACCCCAGCTACATCGATTCCGTGAGTGCCGCCGTGAAAAGGCTCGATGGCTCCGTGGCCATCCTCCGGGCCGCGCCGCTGGACGCGTCTCAGAAGAAGCTGGTGGAGTCGATTTCCCAGGCCAACCGCGCCTACCAGAGCGCGTTCACAACGTACGTGCAGACAGCCGGAGATGTCTCTACTGCTGCGACGGCCTGGAAAGGGCTGGGTGACCAGGTTGCGGCGGACGTCGTGCAGGCAGGCGGCGAGACAGAACGCCGCTTCATGCTGCTTCAGCTCGCCGGCGTGTACTTCCTCAAGGACCGTACAGACGCCCGTCTGAAGGACTTCCATGACGCCGCAGCCGTTGCCGCTCCGCTCGTGGACCGCTGGGCAGCGGGCCGGG
>DASRZR010000393.1:0-15863 GCA_035686185.1 Spirochaetia bacterium
CGCGCCGCGGCGGCGCCCAGCGGGATGCCCACGCCGAGGGACACGAGCAGCCCGAACAGCGTGAGCTCCAGCGTGGCCGGCAGCTTGTCCAGGATGGGCTCCGACACCCGCTGCTTCATGATCATGGAATCGCCCAGGTCCAGCCGGGCGATCTGCCCAAGGTAGTCCACGTACTGCGCCGCGATGGGCTTGTTCAGCCCCAGCTCTTCCCGCTTCTGCTCGATGACCTTCTCCGGTGCATGGGCGCCGAGCATGGCGGAGACCGGGTCTCCCGGCATGACCCGCAGCACCACGAAGACGAGCGTGAGCAGGATGAAGACCATCGGGATGGCCAGAAGGAATCGCGTGAGGACGTAGCTGAGCAGGTGTCTCATGTGGGTGGGTGGTGAGAAAAAGGCCCGGACCCCTGCCGGGGTCCGGGCTCAACGCTTCATCGGCGTTATTTCTTGAACGAAAGCTCCTTGTAGAGGAAGATCAGCGGGGCGCCGATCTTGATCCCCGTCACGTTCGGCTTGGACACCAGGATCAGGTAGCCCTGGAACAGGGGAACCGTGGGAACCTGGTCGATCCACCACTTCTGCACCGTCTCGAACAGGCCCTTGCGGGTGGCCTCGTTCGTCGTGCTCTCCTCCTGGGAGAACAGCTTGTCCCACGCGGGGTCGGAGAAGTTGATCCCGTTCCCCTTGGAACCATCGGTGCCGGCAAAGGCAGCCGTGTAGTCGTCGGGATCCACGTAGTCCGGGTACCAGCCCAGGAGGAACAGCGGCATCTGCTTGTTCTTCCACTGGGACTTGTACGTGGCCCACTCGGCGGACTTCAGGTTGACCTTCACGAGCGGGGTCTTCTCGATTTCCGCCTTCAGCACCTCGGCGAGGTTCGCCTCCGTGTCACCGTAGTGGCTCGGGGAGTACCACATGTCGAACTGGAACGGGTTGGAGGCGCTGTAGCCGAGGCCCTTCAGGATCTTTTCCGCCGCCGCCACGTTGCCGTCACCGAAGCCGGTCTTGAACGTGTTCAGCTGGTACTGCATCCCCGTGGGGATCATGGAATACAGCGGAGAGACCTGCCCGAGGAACACCTTCTGGGAGAAGTCGGGGCGGTTCACGAGCGCGGCGATGGCCTGGCGCAGCTTCTTGTCCTTGAACACGCTCTCCGAGGTCTCGAAGCAGATGTAGCGGATGAACGGCCCGGGGAGCTTCGAGACGACGAACTTGGAATTCTTGGAAAGGTCGGAGATGTCGGAGGGGTTCAGGGACTTGTAGACGAGGTCCACTTCCCCGTTCTCCAGGGCCAGACGCATCGTCGTGGCGTCCGCAAAATAGCGCAGGATGATCTTCTTGATGTTCGGCTCTTTGCCCCAGTAGTTGGGGTTGGCCTCGAAGACGATCTCCTCGTCACGCTTGAAGGAGGTGATCTTGTAGGCGCCGGTTCCCACCAGCTGCTGGTTGGGCAGCTCGCTCATGTCGTGCACCCACTTGTCCTTGGGCCACTCGTTGGGGTTCAGCGGGTAGTAGGGAGGATTCACGACGAGCTGGGGGAAGAAGGCCACGGGGTTCTTGAGGATGAACTTCACCGTCAGCGCGTCCACGACCTGCACTTCCTTCACGAAGTCGGTGATGAGCCACGACGGGTCGCCGCCGAGGGCCGCGTTGCGGTCAATGGTCCACTTCACGACGTCCGCCGTGAGCGGCGTGCCGTCACTGAACTTCACGCCCTTGCGGAGGGTGAGGGTGAACTCGGAGCTGTCCGCGTTCGCCTTCCAGCTCGTGGCCAGTGCCGGCACCAGCGTGCTGGTCCCCGGCGCGTAGCCGATCAGGGGATCCATTGTGTTGTAGAAGATCTCCCAGGTGTGGAAGTCGTACGCGTTTGCCGGATCGATGTCCGACATCTTGTCCGTCGTGCCGTACACCAGCGTGTCCTGCGCCCAGACGGCGCCCGCAGTGAGCGCGAGGCCCAGCACGATGACAAGTGTGAGCAATCTCTTCATACGCACTCCTTTCTTCGGAAAAACGATCCATCAAAGATAGGAGGAGGGGGGGGCGGTGTCAAGGGAAGGGCAGCGCCGCGGGGCCGCCGTGGCGCTGCCCGGGAACGCTACTCGCGCTTGCTGAGCTGGTGATCGAGCTGGAACAGGGCCCCGGAGGAGGGCGGGATCTTCTTCAGCAGGTCCAGGATGCGGGAGGCGTTCTTCTCCTCCTCCACCTGCTCGGTGATGAACCACTGGATGAACACCTTCGTGGGGTGGTCGTTCACCTTGTCGGCCTGGTCCGCGATGCCGTTGATGAGCGCCGTGACCTTCTGCTCGTGGGCGTAGCTCTGCTCGAAGCACGCGGTGGGGCTCCCGAAGTCCGCCGGCGGCTGCGCAATGGCCTGCAGGACCACTTTCACGCCGCGGTCGATGAGGAACTCGAACATCTTTTTGCCGTGTTCCTGCTCTTCACCGGCCTGTTTGTACATCCAGTGGGCGAAGCCTTCTAGATTCTGGGACTCGAACCACGCCGCCATGGAAAGGTACAGGTAGGCCGAATACCACTCGTTCTTGATCTGGTCCTGAATGAGCTTCTCGAGCTGGGAATCCATGTGTGTCCTCCTTGCCGGGGTCAGGACACGGCCAGCGGCCGCGACCCGGCCCACAGGCCGTGTATATTGCAGTACGAGGATGCCAGGATGGTGCCCGGCTTTTCTGTCTGGAAGGTACAATGCACGGAAGGGGACGTGTAGACCGTGCTCGTGTCCGGGCCGTCCGGGGATTCTCCGTGGGCGCTGAAATCGAAGCGGCCTACCTGCAGCGGGAACTTTCCGCCTTCCGGCTGGAAGTAGACCTCGATCCACCGGATGTGGTGCGCCGTCGTGTTGGGGTGGGGGATTTCCCGGCCCACGCTCACGGTGATGGATACCGCCGTTCCCTTTTTCACCGCGTCCGGTGCCTCGATGACCGGGGCGTGCTTTTCCTTCTTCCAATCCGCCGATTGGTACAGGTCCTTCAATTCTGCCATCCTTTTTCTCCTTCCGCGCGCGGTCCGCGCCTCAGGCGCCGACCACTTCCGTCACCTGCGGCACGGCCTTCTTCAAGTGGGCCTCGATGCCCAGCTTCAGCGTCTGCATCCCCATGGGGCACCCGTGGCAGGCGCCGGTGAGCTTCACGGTCACGACGCCGGCCTCCGTGACGTCGACGAGCTCGACGTCGCCGCCGTCCGCCTGCAGCGACGGGCGGATCTCCTCCAGGGCGGTCTCCACCGATTCCTTCAACATGTCGCTCCGATCTCCCTAGTCGTGGTATGTCAAACGGTAGCCCAAAAGAGGCCGGAAGTAAAGCAAACCGGGCGCCGCGGGCCGGCCGCGGTTCCCTCCGCGTCGGCTTGAACACACACGGTCTCCTTCTATAATACCCCTCATGCCCTCGTACCAGTACGCCATCGAAGGTGGCGTTCCCCTGAAGGGCCGCGTGCGGGCAAGCGGGAACAAGAACGCGGCCCTTCCCTGCCTGGCGGCCACGCTCCTCACGGACCAGCCCGTGACCCTGCGCAACCTCCCGGAGATCGAGGACGTGCGCGTGATGATCGAGATCCTCACCCGGCTGGGCAGCCGCGTGGAAAAGCTCGGGCACAACGAGTACCGCCTCCAGACGCTGGACATCAGCCGGGAAGAGGTGCCCCCGGACCTGGCGCAGAAGATCCGCGCCTCCATCCTGTTCGCCGGCCCCCTGCTGGCGCGCAAGGGTCGCGTGTTCCTGCCGCCTCCGGGAGGAGACGTCATTGGCCGTCGGCCGCTGGACACCCACTTCCTTGCGCTGGCGGACCTCGGGGCGGTCCTGGAGACGGGGGCGTTCTTTACGCTCACCGCGCGCCGCCTCCGCGGCGCCGACCTGTTCCTGGACGAGGCTTCCGTCACGGCCACGGAGAACGTGGTGATGGCGGCGGTGCTCGCGGAGGGCACCACGGTCATCGAGAACGCGGCCTCGGAGCCTCACATCCAGGACCTGTGCCGGATGCTCGTGTCCATGGGAGCGCGCATCCAGGGGATCGGCTCCAACGTCCTCTCCGTGGAAGGCGTGCGCCGCCTGGCGGGCACGGACTTCCGCATCGGCAGCGACTTCATGGAAGTCGGTTCTCTCATCGGCCTGGCGGCCGCCACTCGCGGGGACCTCGAGATCGAGGATGCCTGCCCGAAGAACCTGCGCATGATGAAGCTTGGTTTTTCCAAGCTGGGCGTGAGCTGGGATACCTCGGGGGACTCCATCCACGTGCCGGCCGGGCTCGACCTGAAAGTCGTGCCGACCATGGGCGGGCAGATTCCCAAGATCGATGACGCCCCGTGGCCCGGCTTTCCGGCCGACATCATCAGCATCGCGCTCGTGGTCGCCACCCAGGCGGAGGGGACGGTGCTGATCCACGAGAAGATGTTCGAGTCCCGGATGTTCTACGTGGACAAGCTCATCAGCATGGGCGCGAAGATCATCCTCTGCGATCCGCACCGGGCGGTCGTGAGCGGGCCGTCACGGCTCACCGGGGCGGACCTCGTGTCCCCCGACGTGCGCGCCGGCATGGCCATGCTCATCGCGGCGCTGTGCGCGCAGGGCCGAAGCTGCATCCAGAACGTCTACCAGATCGAGCGCGGCTACGAGAACCTCACCGCACGGCTGCAGGCACTCGGGGCGCGCATCAAGAGAAACGGAGACTGCGCGACATGAACATCCCGTTCTGGCACGTTGACGCGTTCGCCTCCGTGCCGTTCTCCGGAAACCCCGCCGGGGTCTGCCTGCTGGAGAAGTGGCTGCCGCCGTCCCTCATGCAGCGCATTGGCGCGGAGAACAACCTGTCCGAGACCGCCTTCGTGGTTGCCGGCCCGCAGGAGTGCGAGATACGCTGGTTCACCCCGGCGAGCGAGATCGACCTGTGCGGCCATGCCACGCTGGCCGCGGGCCACGTGCTGTTCCAGGATCGCGGCTGGCCCGGCTCCTCCGTGGTGTTCCGTTCTCCCAGCGGCCCGCTTGCGGTGGAGCGCCGCGGGGAGCTGCTGTTCCTCGATTTCCCGGCCCGGCCGTCGCTGCCGTGCGAGCCCTCGCCGCTGCTCCTTCCCGGGCTCGGGAAGCCGCCGGTGGAAGTCCGGGGGGCCCGCGACTACCTCGTGGTATACGCCTCGGAGCAGGACGTGCGGGAGCTTGCTCCGGACATGGCGCGCCTCGCGCGCATCGACCGCATGGGAGTCATTGCCACCGCGCCGGCCGACCGTTCGAGCGGCGTCGACTTCGTGTCGCGCTTCTTCGCGCCGGGCGTCGGCATTCCGGAGGACCCGGTCACCGGGTCGTCTCACTGCACGCTGATTCCCTACTGGGCCCGGCGGCTGGGGCGGTCCCACCTTTCGGCCCGGCAGGTTTCCGCTCGCGGGGGAGAGCTCGCCTGCGAGGAGGCCGGGGACCGTGTGAAGATTGGCGGACGGGCCGTTACCTACCTGCGCGGCGAGATGTCCGTGTGAAGCCCGCCCGCCCGAGGCCGGCCCGCCCGGCCGGCTATTCCGGAACGCCGCTGCCGCGGAAGCTCGGCGTCCAAAGCGGGATGACCGTGGCGCTGGTGAGCGCCCCGCCTGGTTTTTCTCTTGGCTCGCTGCCGCCGGACGCGAAGCTGCGCCGCGGTGCCCGCGGACGCGCCGACCTCGTGATCTGGTTCGTAGGCAGCCGCACCGCGCTGGCCTGGGAGATCCGCCGGATCGTGGAGTATGCCGCGGGCGCGCCGCTGTGGATCGCCTGGCGCAAGCAGACAGGACCCGGTGCCAGCCGGCGGGCCGGCATCACGCCCCCGACGGAACAGACCGTGCGGGACGCCGGTCTCTCCGCGGGGCTGGTGGACTCCAAGGTCTGCGCCATCGACCCGGAGTGGTCCGGGCTGCGCTTCACGCCGCGGCGCAGCCGGTAGGCCGGGCGGCGCGCGCCGCCACCGGGGCGGATCCCCTACTTGAAGTCGAACGCGAACCGGGCGTTCACGTAGAACAGCCAGCCGTTGCTGGAAAAGTTGCTGGGGGGGGCGGCGATGAGCACGCCCGCGCCGAGGCGCAGCCAGGGAAACACCGCATATCCCGCCTGCAGGTCGGCGGCGACGAAGTCCGTGCTGAGCAGGCCGTTGGCCACTCCGAACGCGAAGACGCCCAGTCCCCCCAGCTCCGCGCGGAGGATCAGCCGATCAAGGGCCACCTCCACGTACCCCATGGGCCATCCCACGAACTCCACCAGCACGGTATACGCGCGCACGCCAATCCCGCCCCTCAGGAAACCGTCTCCGAACTGGTAGGCAAGCTCCACGCAGGGCAGGGGGATGTGGAGGTTCGTCAGGTTGACGTTCACCGTGGAGCTGCCGGTGACGTCGGCCACGTTGAGACCGGCGGCGACGATCCACGGCACATCGAAGTCCAGGCGCACGTCGGCGGACGCGGAAGCAACGGAGCCGAAGATGAGCGCGGCAACGAGGACCATCAGAACGAGCGTACGTTTCATGGTACCTCCTCGATTCTCACTGTGCGAGTTTCTACTGGAAATTGTATCACGGTGCGGACCGGAGAGCCACGAGGCGCGGCCCCCGGGCGCCGTCCCGCGGTGCCGGGACGAGCGCGAGCGGCTAGAAACCCCTCTGGCGGCGGATCTCCTCGTAGGCCTCCTGGATGGCCTTGAACTTCTCTTCGGCCACCTTCACGAACTCCGGACCCAGGTTGGCGACCCGGTCCGGGTGATGCTGGAGGGAAAGCTGCCGGTAGGCCGCCTTGATCTCTTCCACCCCCGCGTCCGCAGAGAGTCCCAGCACCTCCCACGCGCGACCTCCGCCGGCGCCGAACCCGGCCCGCGCCTGCGCCACGGCGCGCTCATCGAGCCCCAGGTAGGCGGCAATCCGCAGGATGAGCTGCTCTTCACGCGCGGTGACGCCGGCGGCGTCGGCGCGCGCGATCTGGTACAGCAGGCGCAGGAGCAGGACTCGTCCCTCGTAGGTGGAAGCGGCCGCGTAGTACCCGCACAGGCCGGGCACGTCGATGCGGTGCCGCTGGCGGTACATCTCCTCGATGAGGCGCTGGATCAGCTCCTGGTCGGAAGCCCCGAAGGAGAAGTTGCGCTGGAAGAAATCCTTCATCGCCTGCACGTGGCTGGCGCGCACCATGCCGTCCGCGTCCGCCACGTGAAGGGAGAGCCCGATCAGGCAGGTCAGGAAGTTCACCTGCGCCTGGGATACCGGGTCCCCGTCCCATCCCGGCTGCGTGCCGAGGCGCGCTGCCGAGGCGCTGCCGAGGAATTGCCGTTCCTCGGCGGCCCGGTCGAACAGGTGGCCGATGAGCCCGCCGAGGATCGTGCCGAGGGGGCCGGCAATGGAACCGATGAGCGCTCCCAGCAGCTTTCCCGTGATGGGCATCCCGGTCTCCCTGTCCTCGGAGCCGCAGTGTTCCTACCGGCTCGACTGCCCGGCGAGCAGCGCCAGGGCCACCGCCAGGAGGACCACCTGGAGCACGGCGACGACGATCATTGCCGTTGCCAGCCCGAACCCGATGACCAGGAACCCGACGATGAGCCGGTGGGCGTGCAGGTACAGCAGGGAAAGGACCGCCATCGTCACCGGCAGGAGCGGAAGCAGGACGACGCCGAGCGCGGGCAGGCGTTCACCCGAGCGCATGCGCAGGGACCATCCCAGCGCCGTGCACAGGACGGACAGGATCAGGAACGCGAACGGCATGACCAGCCGCATCGACATCTCGACGTTCAGGGACTGCCGGGCCAGGCCGTAGGCTCCCAGGCGCGCGCGCAGCCGCCACATCTCGGGCACGCTCATTCCCGCCAGCGCCGTGCGTCCCGAGGACAGGGCCCGAAGCTCCTCCACGCTCGGCTGCAGCCTCAGGATGGCGCGCTCCGCGGCCGGGCGCGTGCCCTCCAGCAGCAGCGGCAGGACCCGGTTGCGGGCGTCCGTCCGGTCCACCGCGTCCATCAGGATCGCCTCTCCCTCTCGCCGGCCGTAGGGAGCGGTGAAGTGCCAGGCCACGCTGCCGTCGGCGTCGTAGCGGACCGCCTCGATATCGAAGAACCAGGCGTCCCCGCCGGGCATCTCCACCATCTTTGCGATGGAGACCGCCTCCGTGGATTCCGCGTCGTTGCGGTTGAAGAAGAGGATCCCCTGCGTGCCCGGCAGCAGCTCCACGCGGCGCGCCTCGTCGGTGAAGAACGACTCCTTCTGGACCTCTTTAGCCGCCTCGGCGAGGTAGCGCGCGACGTCGGCGTCATTCTTGTTGTCCTGCGCCAGCGCGAGGAACGCGTAGTAGGCACCGAGCGCGTCTCCGCTCTCCAGCCGGTCCAGGGCGTCCTTCTTCTGCGTGAGCAGGTGGGCGGCAGCCGCGTCCTTCTGGGCCCGGGTGAGACCGGCCAGCTCGTTCTCCGCCTGGGAGGCGATCTGCAGCGCGTCCGCGCGCCGGGGGTCCAGCGCCACCGCGGCTTGCGCGTAGTAGTGCGCCGAGAACCAGTCGGACTGGCCGGCGTAGAAGCGCGCCTTCTCCACGTCCGCCTGGGCGCCGGCCGCATCCGGGGCCGGCACCGCCGCGGGGCTCGGGCCGGGGGCGTTTGCCGCTCCCGGGCGCGTGACCCGCGAGGCGGCCACCAGCCGGTTCTGGATCATCTGGCGGTTGCCCGGATCCACGACCAGATAGCGGTCAATGGCTTCTCGCGCCGCCGCCCAGTCTCCGCCCTGCATCGCCGCGGTGGCCTCGCGCCGGTATTCCGAGGCCACGCGGCTCAGGTAGCGCAGGTCCGCCAGCCGCGAGCGCGTGCGCGGGGCCACGCCCTCCGCGAGCACCGCGTACACGGCTGTCAGCACCAGGAAGGCGGCCACGGCGGAAGAAACGACCCGGGAGAACGGGCGCGGGGGAGCGCCGGCGGCCTCCTTTTCCTCCGCGGACCGCGAGGCGGCCACGGCCACGGCGGCGGCGTGCACCGGGATGAGGTAGTCCATGAACAGGATGAACGCCCGTTTCAGCGCCACGTCCCACCGCATGGCCGAGAGGTACTCGGTGGCGGAAAACGTGATCACGGCATACAGAAAGAACGCGGCCGCCGCGATGGCGTAGAACGCGAGCAGGGTCGGCATGATGCGGGAGAGCAGGGACCGGCTCATCCGCTGATCTCGCTGCCCGGCCGGTTTGGCGGAAGGAACAGGATGTCCACGAGCAGGAACAGCACGCCCAGGGCGAGGAAGGCGAGAGAGGGAGCCATGCGCGCGGCAAAGCTGTCCGTCAGCGCTCGCGACACCTGCGGCGCGACGCTCACCGCCAGGAAATGGTACAGCGAGAACCATCCGCGCGCGGCGATCCCGAGGAGCATCACGTTGATGAGCGGCCACCGCGTCAGCCGCAGCAGCATGAGGGAAGCCGTGCAGAGGAACACCAGCGCAAAGGCGGCCACGAAGAACTCCCCGCGCGCGGCGGCGAGCAGGTGCTGGAAGTCCGCGCTCATCGTGCGGATGTCGCGAAGGAACAGCTCCGTGAAACGGTCCGCGGCGAATACACTTGTCCAGGTGAGGTCCGGCGCGCCGCTGACGGTGAGTGCCCGGGGGCCCTCCGACGTGAGCGTCAGCGTCCCCGCGTGGACGGTGGCATCCGCGGCCGGGACCACCGTGAACCGGGGCGTGGTGGAGGCGTCGTAGATCAGGACGGCCCGTGCCCGGCCCTCGGTGAGGGAACGCACCGCCACCAGGCGGTCTCCCACCCGGGCAAATGTGGAGGGGGCCAGGAACTGCCGGGGAGAGGGGGCGGCGGGGGGCGCGCCGACCAGCGGCCGTATCCAGAGCATGCCGTTCACCAGGACGACGTAGCCCACCCCGAGGACGATGACGAACGCGAGGAAGCGGGAGATCTGCCGGCGCGCGATCCGCAGGCCGAGCAGGACGATGGAGAGCACCACGGACGGCACGAGCACGTCGTACAGGCTGCGCGGAAGGTGCTGCGCGGCAAACAGGAGCGTGAACCGGCCCCCGGCGGAGCCGGAGAGACCCCAGGCGCTGACGCTGTCCAGCACCGCACAGACGATGCTGGTGCACACGAGGAGGAACAGGAACACGAAGGGGATTTTCAGCGGCTCTTTCACGCCGAGCCGAGACTATCACCGGCGGAGGACTGGATCAAGGTTGAACGACGCACCGCCGGCTCTTTATCGAATGACGTATCCCTTGCCGCGGACCGCGTGGATGAATGCTCCCGCCTCCGGCTGCAGCGCGCGCAGCCGCCGGCGGATGGCGGACACGTGAACGTCCACCCGGCGCGATCCCCGCCGCGCCGCGCTCCCCAGTACGGCGGCAAGCGTGTCGCGCGCGAGCACCTCGCCCCGGCAGCGAAGGAGGGCCCGCAGGATGGCTGCCTGCGGGTGGCTGAACGGGATTGATCCCGAGGGCGTGACCAGGGAGTCTCCCTCCCAGCGCGCCGCCCCTCCGGCGAACGTGAACCGGGACGCCTGCCGCCGGAGAACGGACTCCGCGCGGAGTACGAGCTCCTCCGGCGTCCAGGGATCCCGCAGGTAGTCGACGCAACCGCTCAGGAAGGCGGTCCTCATCAGCGCGGCCGGCCCGCAGGCGATGACCGGGGGCCCGGAGGCGACCGCGGGAGCCAGGCGATCCGCGGGCACCACCAGCAGGTCCGCCTCCGGGGCGTCCGGCGGTTCCGGGCAGCAGCGCAAACGAAACGGGCTTCTCGACAGAGAAGCCCGTACCCGTTCACCCAGGAGAGGATCACAACCGACGAGAGCGATCGTCGGGGATGTCACGCGGTCCTCAGGTCTTTTCCTTGTTTTCGATCTGGCCCATCTTGGCCTTGAGGTCTTCCAGGAGCTTGTCGGCCCCGCCGCCCTCGGCGGACTCCAGCTCCTTGAACTTGTCTTCCAGCTTCTGATCCGCGGTGACCGATGACAGCTCCTTCGCCGCCTCCGCCTCCGCTTCGATCTGGTCCACCTTCTGCGTCATGCGGTCGAACGTGTCGAACGAGGAGCCGGCCCCGAGCTGGCCCATGGTCTGCTGGATCTGCTTCTGCGCCTCGGCCCGCTTGGCGCGCGCGATCAGCAGGTTCTTCTTGCGGCCGGCCTCCTCAATCTTCGCCTGGAGCTGGCGCAGCGCGTCCTTCAGCTGCTCCACCGAGGCGTGCTGGGTCTCGAACTCCTTCTGGAAGGAGGCGGCGTAGCCGTCGTATTCCTGCTTGCGCAGCAGCGCTTCCTTGGCGAGGTCGTCCTTGCCGGCCTTCACGGCGAGCATGGCCTTCTTTTCCCAGTCCTCGCCCTGCGCCTTGTTTTCCAGCGCCTGGCGCTCCAGCTTCTTCTCGTCCGCGATGGCCAGCGCCACCTGCTTCTTGGCTTCCAGCAGCTGCTCGTTCATGTCCATGACGAGCTGGTTGAGCATCTTCTCGGGATCTTCTGCCTTGCTGATCAGGGCGTTGATGTTGGCCTTGAGGACCGTGCGAATGCGATCCAGAATCCCCATGGATTCCTCCTAGCGCGGGGTGCGATATGCGGACAGGGAGCGGTAGTGCTGGGCGAGGGCGAGGCCGATCGCGTCGATCGACGCCTGAAGCTCCTCCAGGTCCATCGTCTCCGCTTCCAATGTATCGATGATGATGACCGAGCTTCCATCCACCGCGTAGGCTCCGTGGATCATGTCGGAGGCGTTCAGTCGAAGCAGCTCCTGGAACAGCTTTTCCCGACCCGAGACCGGCACTTCCATCACGGGGGCGCGGAGGACCACCACGGAGTCCGCCAACTGGACGATCAGCGCCTCCAGGCCCACCTCGCTGTGGGTCACGACCCACGTGCCGGGCGCGGCCTCGTGGAAGCTGAGGCCCAGCTTCACGAGATAGCCTTCCACCTTGTCGTGCAGGGTCATGGGGAAACCCCCTCAGCCGAGGAACACCTGGCCCGCGTTGTCGATGGCGAGGATGGTCTTGCACTCGGAGCAGCGGAAGCGCCCGGCCTTGGACGCCTTCAGCTTCTTGCTGCAGATGGGACACTTGAAGATGCGCGGGAAGATCGCTCCCTTGCCCTCTTCTCCCCGGGCGGCGAAGAACGACACGGCCTCGTCCAGGTTCTCCTTGATGTTGAAGAACTGGGAGAAGCCGAGGAGCTGGAACACCTCGTACACCTTGGGCTGGATCTCCAGGAGGACCAGGTCGCCTCCGCGCGGTTTGACGGCCTTCAGGAACGCCGTGAAGCTCCCGATGCCGGTGGAGGAAACGTAGTTCAGTCCCGCGCAGTGGAAAATCAGCTTGATGAAGTTGCCTTCAATGGCCTTGGCGACGCGCTTCTGGAAGTAGTTCGAGTTGTAGGTATCGATGTATCCGGTGAGATAGAGGACGAGGCACCCCTCCGTCTCTTCGATCTTCTGGAGTCGGATCTTGAGGCTGTCGTCCTTCTCGTCGTCGAACCCCGGAACGATCTCGTTGTTACTCATGACGCCCCTTTGCCCTCGACAATTGCCCTCATCCCTGTAATTATAGCTACGGCGCAACCGGGCCGCAAGAGCCGAATGACGCGGCAGTAACCGCGACCATTTCGTCCGGAGACATACCGTTGCCGATGCCGGGCAATAGTAAGTGTTCGCCGCTCGTTTGTCAAATCAATTGGGGTCCCATTGTACGGAGACGCTCGCCACCTGGTAGAGGTTGCGCCCGTAGTCCGAGGCGGCCCCGAGCGGGAGACGCGCCTGCCCCCGGTAGCGCGCCGCCACCAGCCACTCGCCCATCCTCGTGCTGACACCCACGGACGCGGTCCACGCCTGGAGCGCGTCGGACGGATTGTCCGTCAGCCCGAACCGACCGCCGAGGGCGCCGTCCAGCGTCGTCCCTTTCGCGAGGCGCACGGCGGCCGTCGCCCCGGCGGAAAGAGAGAGGGAGTCGTTGGAAAGGCCCTGGGAGTCCGGTTCGGGGTACTCCATCCGTTTCACTCCCAGCGTGTACCCGAGCTTCCACAGGTCGCTCACACGGAACGTGGCGTCGTGGTCCACCTTCAGGTAGGAGTAGTCGCCGGACTGCCGGTAGTAGTCCTTCGCTGACCAGGCCACCCCCAGCCCCAGGGCGGCGGGACCCGCCTCTTCCTTCATCCGCAGGCTCATCGTGTTGCGCAGTGACGACGGGTCCAGCGTGTCGTCCTCCGGGTCATCGCTGGCACCGCCGGCCACCTCGTAGCGGGCGGTGAACACGGGGAGGTTCCAGTCCAGGGACCATGCCGGCAGGCAGGAAAGGAGAAGCAGGAGACATACACCTTTCTTCATATTCCGCTTATCGGCTACTGTGAAGCTGCCATGAGCAAGGCGGCGGATGTGCGCATCGTCCTCGTGCGGCCGCGGGACCCCCGCAACGTGGGTGCCGCCTGCCGCGCCATGAAGTGCATGGGGCTGGAAGAGCTGGTCATCGTTGCGGAGGGCCTCCTGGATCCGGCCCAGGCGCGCGTGCTTGCCCACTACGCCGCCGACGTGCTGGACCGCGCGAGGGTCTGCGCGGACCTGCGGGAGGCCATCGGGGACGCGGTGCTCGTGGCCGGAACGACGCGCCGCCGCGGTAAGAACCGCAAGTACTTCTCCGTGTTCCCCGAACAGCTTGCCGAGCGCATCGGCTCCATCGGGGCCGGGACCGTGGCGGTCCTGTTCGGCAACGAGGAGAACGGCCTCACCGACGAGGAGTTGGCGCTATGCAACCTCGCCGTGACGATCCCCGCCTCCCCGAGGTTCCCGTCCCTGAACCTCTCCCACGCGGTGCAGGTCGTCTGCTACGAGATCTTCCGGGGAAGGACGCGCTCACGGCTGACGCCGTTTCTTCCCATCGGGGCGAGGGCGGCGGAGGATCTCGTCGGCACCATCACCGGCTCCTTGAAGAGCATCGGGTTCTTCACGCAGGTCACCCCGGACCAGATGGCGGTGTTCTTCCGGGACATCATTGCGCGCGCGGCGCTTTCCGGCGATGAAGCCCGGCGGCTCGGCGTGATCTTCCGCAAGATCGCGGGGCTGGCGTCCCGCCACCGGACGGACGGCCCGGAGGCGGCCTCCTCAGATTGACCGCCTCCCGTTTCTTCCATAGTATTGCGGGTGATCGTTGCAAGGAGTGGCCGATGCGCAGATCTGCTGTCCTCGTTGCCGGCGTTCTTCTCCTCGTCGGTCCCGCGCTTGTCGCGGGGGCGCTCTCTCGATCGGAGCTGGACCGTGTCATCGACTTCTCCGTGACGCTCAAGAGCCTCGCCGCGGCGGCGCAGGACGGGGGGGCGGTTCCGCAGGGGAGAGTCGTCCTGCTGTCCGGCACGGTATCGGACGTGAATGTCGTCAACAAGGATCCCGCGGATTTCCGTGTCCGCCTGGAGCTCATCACGGGAGAGTGGATCGGCCTCGAGGACGTGAAGTCCTACACCTGCTACGTGGACTTTGCCGGTTCCGAGTACGCCCGCCTCATCCCGGCGCGCCCGCCGCGGGAGGCCAATCGTGACCTCGTGACGTTGAACTCTCGCGTCATCGTGATCGGGAGAGTGGTGGGCGTGACCTCCACCGCGCTGGGCGGCAGGCAGGCGCTCGTGGACGGGGCATTCATCCGACCGATCGAATAGGGCCGAGACGGCTCTTCAATCGAACAGCAGGTGGCAGGGGAGGATGTCCCCGTCTCCCGCGGTGAGCGCGGCCCGTTCCATGACGCTGCGCAGCTCGCGGATGTTCCCCGGCCAGCCGTAGCCCAGGAGAGCCTCCCGCGAGCCCTGACCGAGCCGCGCGTTCCCGTAACCCAGCTCGCGAAGGAAATGCATCGCGAGCAGGGCAATGTCGTCCCGGCGCTCGCGCAGCGGGGGCACCCGGATGGGAAGGACCGAGAGGCGGTAGAACAGGTCCGGCCGGAACGAATCAGCCGCGGCGGCCGCCTTCAGGTCGCGGTGCGTCGCGGAGACCACCCGCACGTCCAGCGGCACGGCCCGGGTCCCGCCCAGGCGCGTGATCTCCCGACTCTCGATGGCCCGCAGCAGCCGGGCCTGGGCAGCGAGCGGCATCTCGCCAATCTCATCGAGGAACAGCGTCCCGCCATCCGCGCGCTCGAAGCTGCCGGGCCGGGACACGGCGTCCGTGAAGGCTCCCTTCTCCGCCCCGAACAGCTCCGATTCAAGCAGGCTCTCCGGCAGGGCCGCGCAGTTCACGGCCACGAAGGGCCCGCCACGGCGGCGTGATGCCTCGTGGATGAGCCGGGCCGCCCTCTCCTTGCCCGTGCCGCTTTCTCCCAGCACGAGCACCGGGGAATCGGACGGGGCGTAACGCAGGATGAGGTGCTTCACGTCGCGGATGCCCGGGCTTTCCCCCACCATGCCGTCCATCAGCCCGTCCGCCGCGCCACCGTCCAGCGCGCGTCGCGCATCGGCTCCGGCCACGGCCGTCCTCAGGGCCCCGAGCAGCTCCGCCTCCGCGTAGGGCTTCACCACGTAGTCGCAGGCGCCGCCCAGGATCGCCTCCTTGACGAGCCGGGGGTGGGAGAGCCCCGTCAGCATGACGACCGGGGGAGCCACCGGCAGCCGGCAGATGCGCCGCAGCACTTCCAGCCCATCCATGTCCGGGAGGTTGATGTCCAGAAGCACGACGTCGGGGCTCTCGTCGGCTGCCCGCGTCACCCCCTGGCCGCCCGTGTACGCGGAGACGACGGTGAACGCGTCCGGCAGCACGAGCTTGAGCGTCTGGTGAGCGGCGGGATCGTCATCGACGAAGAGGATTGTCACCATCGAATGGCAACCTTTTGATTGTCGCGGATGATAGTCCCTCTCCTGAAAAAGTAGCAAGGCCCCAGAATTGGCGTTGTTCCAATTGTTCCACATTAACTCCAAAGAAGTTATTTTGGAACACCCGCCCGGCCGGAGACAA
>DASRZR010000394.1:0-9634 GCA_035686185.1 Spirochaetia bacterium
ACGAGGTGATCGTTCCCTGAGGAGGGGCGGCAGCGGCTGTTCGGGGCGGAAGCCTCAGGCCGTTCCGGCGGAGGGAAAGCGGACCTCGAACGAAGCCCCGGCCGCGGCGGGAGAAAGCCGAACCGCCCCGCCGTGGCTCTCCGCGATGGCCTTCACAATGGAGAGCCCCAGGCCGGCGTGCGTCCCCTTTTTCTCCCGGGGCCGGAAGCTGAAGAACCGGTCGAAGATCCGCTCCCGGTTCTCCGGCGGCACTCCCGGGCCCTCGTCCGACACTCGCAATACCGTGAACCCGTCGTCCCGCCCCACGGAGACCCGCACCACCCCGCCGGGAGGAGAGAAGCTCACCGCGTTGTCCACCAGGTTCTCCACTACCTGCTCCAGCCGGCCCGGCGGAAGCCAGGCCGTGGCCCCTTCCCCCTCCACCACGAAAGAGACGCCCGGCGCGCCGGTCCTCCGTCGGGCGGACCCCACCACCCGGGCGGCGATCTCCTTCAGGTCCACGGCCGCTTCCCCTTCCTCTTCCACGGCCCCGCTGTCGATGCGGGAGATCTCGCGCACGCCGGTGAGCAGGCGCTCCAGCCGGCTCACGTCCTCCAGGACCATGGTGAGCATGGCGCGCCGCTCCGCCGGGTCCGGGCTGGAATTGGCGATCTCCGCGGCGCTGCGGATGGAGGCAAGCGGGTTCTTGAACTCGTGGGACACGTCGGAGGCAAACGACTCCATCTGGTTCACGCGCTTCTCCAGCCGGGCGGTGAGCTCGCCCAGGCTGCGGGAGAGCTCCCCTACCTCGTCCCGGGCCCGGGAGGGAACGAAGCGGCCAAGCAGCCGGCCGCGCGGGTCCAGGATGGCGTGTGCCTGGTCGCGAAGGCGCTGGATGGGAACGGTGATGGTGGCGGAGACGAAGAGGCTCAGCACGATGGCGGTGACCACGGACCAGAGGAACAGGCGGAACATGTCCAGCCGAAGCGCATACAGGTCGCTCAGCATGCGGAACGTTGACTGGGAGACGAGCACCGCGCCGACGATCCGACCGTGGTCAGGGACCGGGATGGCGCTGTACAGCGTGAGAGACTGCTGGCCGGCCGTCACGCGAGTGACAGCCCCGTACTCGCCGGCCAGCGCGTCCTTTATCTCCTGACCGGAGAGCACCCGTGCCCCGGCGTAGAACTCGTCCGACTCCGCCGGCGGCTGCGGCGGATGCAGGTAGCGCCGCCACAGGCGCACGGGGAAGGAGGCAAGCTGGTAGAGGAACGTCTCCTGGGCGGCGCGGGCGCCCGGCCCCGGCGGCGCCCCCGGCCCCGGGGCGACGCCAGATCCCGGCGTTGCGCCGGCGGCCGCGGCAGCGGACGGAGCCGCCGCGGTGGTCAGCGCCGGGGCCGGGGCGGTGTCCGCGTCGGCGCCGTCCGCGGCCAGCGGCGTGATGCTCGCGGAGTCCGCCAGCAGGACGCCGCGAGCGTCCACCACCCGCAGCCTCGCGTCGTGGCGCTGGCGCATGTGGCGAAGAATGCGAATCGCGTCGTCCTTCAGCCGGGGTCCGGAATCCTCCAGTGCGGCGGCAAAGACGCGACCCTGCTGGACGAGGGACCGCTCCAGGGACCTCAGGAGCTGCCGCTCGTAGGTGCCCAGCGTGAACGTACCGGCAATCGGCACGAACACAACCAGCACGTTGAAGGCGAGCACCCGTACCCACATGCGGGAGAGGAACGTGCGGGCGGTTCCCGCCACGAAAGGCCTCCGCGGCCTCCCCGGGTCCATGGGTCAGTCCGCCCTCATCCGGTAGCCCAGGCCGTAGAGCGTTTCGATGCCGTCGAACTCCTCGTCGTGCGCTTCGATCTTCCCCCGGATGCGACGAATGTGGCAGTCAATGGTGCGGTCGCTCATGTAGGAGTCGTGCGGGAACGCCTCGGAAAGAAGCTGCTCCCGTGTGCGCACGAAGCCCGGCTGCCGTGCCAGCGCGTGAAGGATGCGAAACTCGGTGACGGTGAGCCGCACGGGCGCCCCGTTCCAGGCGGCCGTGAACCGCCGCGTATCCAGCGTGAGGGGTCCCACGCTCACCACGTCCCCTTCGGCCTCCCGGTCGGCGCCCGCGGCAGTTCGGGGCCCGGCCCGGCGGAACAGCACTTTCACGCGGGCGGCCAGCTCGCGCAGGGAGAACGGCTTGCACAGGTAGTCGTCCGCGCCCAGCTCCAGGCCGAGCACCCGGTCGAACTCCTCGTCCTTGGACGTGAGGAACATCACCGGCAGGGAACCGGAGGCGGCGCGCAGGCGGCGGCACAGCTCCAGCCCATCCAGACGCGGCATGAGGATGTCCAGGATGGCAAGGTCCGGCAGCGCCGTCGAGAACGCATCCCAGGCCTCGGCGCCGTCGGAGTACAGCGCCGTGCGGTATCCTTCCGCGCGGAGCGCGCGGGATACCGTGTCCCGCAAGTGCTCCTCGTCGTCGACAATGGCCACCAGCGGGGGCATTGGCTCGCTCACAGGGTGAATGTATCACGGCGCGCGGCGGGACAGGAATCATGCGCCGCTCAACATTTCTGCAACAATTGCCCATCAAAAAACAACGTCGCGGACACCGGCAACCGACCGCGGTGCCCCATGGTAGGACGCTGAGGACAACATGCATTCCACGGAAGGACTTCGTCCGGCCGCTGCCCGGCGGCCGCGCGTCTGGAAGATCGTGATCGTTGCCGTGCTGATCGCGGCCATCGGTGAACCGCTCGTGATGTATCGACTGCTCGCGCTGCAGAAGGAAAAACGGCAGGCAGCCGCGGAGCTCACGCTCCCGCCGGCCGTCCGCACCCGCCCATGATCCCCTGGCTCGGCGCCCTCCTGCAGCCGCTGTTCGGGCCGTTCCGTCTCCTGGGCTCGCGCGTGTTCCTGATCGGTGTTGGCGCGAGCCTGGCCGCGTTTCTCACCTGGTGGCTGCTTCCCCGCCTGTGGGCGCACCTCCCCACCGACCAGGTGCGGGCCCACGCGGTGGGAGCCCAGGAGAGCGCCGGCAAACCGGTCGGGGCGGGCCTGATCTTCACGTCGCTGTACGTGCTGATCAGCCTGCTGTTCGTTCCATTCGACGTTCGCGCCGTGGAGATTCTCGGCTGCGTCCTCCTGGCGATGACGGAAGGTTTCCTGGATGACCGCATCCGCGGCGGGTGGCCCGAGTACCGCCTGGCGGTGGCGGACTTCGTCGTGTCCCTGCTGGGCGCGCTGGCGCTCAGCCAGATGCAGCCGGTGCAGATCTGGCTTCCCGTGGCCAAGGCGCCGCTGATGGTGAGCCCGTGGATCTTCGTCCCGGTGGCCACGGCGCTGATCTGGCTCACGATCAACGCCACGAACTGCACGGATGGCGTGGACGGTCTCTCGGGAAGCCTTGCGCTGATCGCGCTGTTCTACCTGGGCGTGATCCTGTACGCCATCGTGGGCCACCCCGACGTGGCGCGCTACCTGCAAGTGCCGCACTCTGAGCAGGCGGTGACCTACGCCATGCTCGCGTTCCCCATGGCCGGGTGCCTGGCCGGGTACCTGTGGTACAACGCGCACCCCAGCGCCGTCCTGATGGGAGATGCCGGCTCCCGGCCCATCGGGTTCCTTCTGGGCACGCTGGTCCTTGCCACCGGCAACCCGGTGCTCATCCTCGTGGTAGCCGGCGTGGTGCTGGCCAACGGCGCCACCGGCCTGCTGAAGATGAGCCTCCTGCGGTTCTTCCGCATCGGCATCTTCCACCACGTTCGCTACCCGCTGCACGACCATGCCCGGCAGAATCTCGGGTGGTCCAACAGCCAGGTGCTGCTACGCTTCGTGCTGCTGCAGGCCATCGGCACGCCGCTTCTCCTGTTGCTCGTGCTGAAGATCCGATAGGAGGCCGCTTCCTCGGCGCTCCCCGCCTTGCGCCGGCCCGGCGGCGCCGGGTAGGATGAACAGGCAACATCCCCTGACAGGAAGGCCAGTCATGCGGCGGGACAAGGTGGGTATCGGTTTCCTGGGGGCCGGAGAGGTGTCCGTGCTGCACGGCCGGGCGCTGCGGCAAATCGAGAATGCCCGGCTGGTGGGCCTGTGGAACAGGACCGGGTCAACCGCGGCGCGCCGGGCGGACGAGGAGGGATGCCGGCGGTATGAAAGCCCCGAGCAGCTCGTGTCTGATCCCGACATCGACGCGGTGCTCGTGCTCACGAACCTGGAGACCCACCTGCCGCTGGCGCGCCTGGCGCTGGAGGCCGGCAAGCACGTGTTGGTGGAGAAGCCGGTGTGCGCCTCGCAGCAGGAAGTCCAGCAACTCATGGAGATTGCCTCCCGCACCGGGCGTCGGTGCGTCCCGGGCCACAACATGATCCACGAGGAAAGCCTGCGCCGGGCGCGCAAGCTGATCGGCGCCGGCGACCTGGGTTCGGTGGTTTCCTGCTACGTGATGTACAACATCTACCATTCGGACGACAGGGCGGGCACGCTGCCGGGAGTCGTGCGTCACCTGCTGACCCACCCGCTGTACACCATGATGTTCCTCGTGGGACGGCCCAAACGAATCTGCGGTTTCGTTGCCAACCGCAACCACCCGAAGCAGCCGCAGAAGGAGGACCTGGCGAGCGTGCTCGTGGAGCTGGAAAGCGGCGGCGTGGCACACCTGTCGGTGAGCTTCGCGGCGGACGACCTCGCCCCGTCCCCGTGGGCGTGGACCGTGAAGGTCATTGGCACGGCCGGCACCGCCCACTACACCTACCAGGACTGGGTGGAGATGAAGAAGGGGCTCTCCCACTCCCGCACCTACACCGCGTACCAGGAGACGATCACGAACCAGGACAGGGCCTTCGTCGAGCTGTGCCGCCATCCTGCCGCAGAGCCCTTGTCCACCCTGGAAGACGCCCTGTGGGCGCAGAAGGCAACGGAGGCGCTGGAGCTCTCACTGAAAGAAGGCAGGGTCGTAGAGATCCGCTGACGCTCATGCTATACTGGGCGCCTCCATGCCCATCCAGCGTCCGTTCCTGTTGTACCTCCGCTCGAGGTTTCACCTCGCCCTCGCCATCAGCACGGCCGGCCTGATCGTCCTGTCCGCCGCGTTCCTGCGTTCGCGCGCCCTCGTGCCCGCGCTGCTCATCGCGGCGGTGTACGTCGCGCTCGCCGGCGGGCTTTTCTTCACCCGGCGCGCGGCCGCCGAGGTCGTACAGGAGAGCGACGAAGACCAGCGGAAGCGGGTCCGGCAGAAGATCGCATCGTACGCGGCCATCCGGGAGCGAGTTTCCGTGCTGCGGCTCGGCAGCGACGTCATGAACCGCGCGGTGGAGTTGTTCCTGCAGGAGTCCGGCTCGTACCTGGAAAAGTGCCGGGAGCTGGACCTGTACTCCCCGCTGGCCAACGAGCGCATTGAGCGGGTGCGGGACATCTGCCAGGTGTACCTGGGAGAGAGGGACGAGGAAGCCACCGGGAAGCGCTACGGTGTCCCCGGCAGCGCCGATGCGGCCCCGGCGGAAAGCCTGGCAAAGGACATCGTGGACTGCGCCGAGGTCATCCGGCAGCGCGTCACCGAGGATCTCCTGGGAACGAGCGGCGCGGAGCGCCTCGCGATCATGAAAGACCTGGAACAGAAAGCGGCGGACAAATGAAAAAGCCACTTCTCGTGCTGACGGTCGTGCTTGCCCTGGCGGGAAGCGCGGCGGCCCAGTCGGTGACCCTGCATTCGGTGGAGACCGACGTCGTGGTACGAACGGACGGCAAGGCGGACTTCTACGAGAGCATGGACTGGGAGGTCTCCGGCGGCCAGATGCACGGCTTCTATTTCCAGGGAGCCGCCGCCACCCCCGTCTTCAACACGCAGCAGTGCTACGCGGACCTGTCCGGCAATCAGCGCGTGGGGCTGGACATCCGCAGCCTCGGTGACGGCAAGTACGACGTGGTGCTCGCGGGCGGCCGCGCGTTCACCGGCACGGCCATGTACTTCCTGAACTACGGCGGGGACCTGTCCGGCCCCGGGCTCATCGGCTCCACGAAGTCCCGCCAGTTTGGCGAGCTGTTCTACTTCGACTGGGCGCCGGAGGAATGGGACTACCCCATGGAGCACCGGACCATCCGGGTGGAGCTGCCGATCACCGTGCCCGGGGAGAACGTGGACAAGGACGCGCTCACCCACCTGGGGTTCCGCACCGAGCCGTACGTGAACCAGGAAAACAGTATTGACGCGTTCGGCACCAAGGGGAACGACGGGAAATACTACCTGACGCTTCGGTTCCACCAGGAGAGCCTTTCCGCCTACCAGGACCAGCGCCTGCAGTTCTACCTGGACCAGGCCGCCGTGCCCATGGCGGCCGGCGTGCTTTCCGAGAACACCGCGGCCGGCTCAACCGTTGGAACGGTCACCAGCCCCTCCGGCGGCGCCGCGACCGGCGAGTCGTCCATCGAGCGCCACGCTGCGCCTCGACCGCAGGCCGGTCTCATCGCCACCGTGGCCGCGTTCTTCGTGCTGCTGGTGATCGCGCTCTTGCTGTACGTGCTGAAGGCGCGCGGGTATGGAAAGACGCTGGAGAAGGTGAAGGGCATCTCCTGGGCCGGCGACAACTGGGTCCCGCCGCGCCTTTTCGCGGGCACCTACACGGTCAAGGGGAAGATCGCAGAGGGATTGCATCCGGTGGAGGTGGCACTGCTGCTGGAGCAGCCGCTTCCCAAGGTGACCGCGATCATGCTGGAAGGTTTGAAGCGCCAGGGCATCATCGAGGTGGTGGCCGAGGACCCGCTGCAGATCAGGATCCTCACGGCGCGCAAGGCGGAGAACGACTACGAGGAGATGTTCCTCCAGGCGTTCGACACGGAGGGCAAGGTGCTCTCCGGCCTGCTGGCGGACTTCTTCGAGAAGGCGCTGGCCCGTCTCCAGGAGAGGGTCTGGGACTGTGACATCGACGCCACGCGCGACTACTACCGCAGGAAGCTGGAGCAGAAGGAGGAGACGGCGCAGGATCGGGCCGACCCTTACTACTATTATTGGTCTTCCTACCGCTGGATGTACTGGAACACGGCCGCCTACTCGGCCGTTCACCTGCCGCACGATTTTACGGGCGGCTACCAGCAGTTCATGGCCTCCTCGTCATGCTTCAAGGGCTGCTTTGCTCCACCCCAGGCGCGGACCGGCGGCGTGGGCGCCTGTTACTCGGCCTGCCATAACGCGTGCCACTCGGCCTGCCACCACGCCTGCCATTCGGCCTGCCACTCCGCGTGCCATTCCGCCTGTCACTCGGCGTGTGTGTCCGGGAGCGCTCACTGACCATGCGCTGGCTCACGCGTCCGGGCCGGCGTGCCGCCCAAACACTCGCGTGGATCGATGAGTTCTTCCGCGAGGCCGGACCGCACCTGTTTGCCAGGGAAGAAGACGGCGTCATCATCCTGCCGCCCAACCAGGTCTACAAGGCAAATCCAACCGGCATCTCCATCGTGCGGCACCTGCAGGAAGGACGCCGAGCGGCCGACATCCCCGGCATCGACTCCGAGGAGCGCGCCGCGCAGGTAGGCGCTTTCATTTCGGACATACGCTCTCTGTACCTTGGAGAGCCGGCCGCGGACGGCCGGGCCCCCTACCAGACCGTGCCGTACGACTTCCAGTACACCCGGCTTCCCATCCTGGGAGAGATCGCGGTGACCTACCGGTGCAACAACGCGTGCCGCTTCTGTTACGCCGGATGCGGAACCAGCGGGTGCACGGCGGCCCCCCGTGCGGTCACCGGCAGCCGTGAAATGTCGCTGGCGGAGATCTGCCGGGTGATCCGGTTGTTCCGGGAAGAAGCAAAGATCCCGTTCTTCTCGTTCACGGGAGGAGAGCCGCTCCTTCGGCCGGACCTGGAGGACATGGTGCGGTTTGCCCGGAGCCACGGCCTGCAGGTGAACCTGATCACCAACGGCACGCTTGCCAGTCCGGACCGGGCCCGCTCGCTCTACCAGGCGGGGCTTCGGACGGCGCAAGTAAGCCTGGAAAGTCCGGAGGCGGCCGTGCATGACTCCCTGACAGCCCGGCCGGGCTCCTGGCGGGCAACACGGGAAGGCATCTCCAATCTCCAGGCGGCCGGCATCTCGGTGCAGACCAACACCACCGTCTGCGCGGCCAACGCCGCACAGGCGGCGGACATGCCGGCATTCCTGAAGACCCTCGGGATCAGCCGGTTTGCCATGAACCTGTACCTGCCGGGGCAGGATGCCTCCGATGGCCTGCTGGTTCCGTACTCGCGCGCAGGAAGCATCGTGGATGCGGTGCAGACCGCCGCGCGTGCGCAGGGCATGGTGTTCTACTGGTACTCGCCGCTGCCTCACTGCCACTACAACACCATCGCGCGCGGGCTCGGGAACAAGTCCTGCGCGGCCATGGACGGCCTGCTTTCCGTATCTCCTTCCGCGGACGTGCTGCCGTGCTCGTCCTACCCCGAACCGATGGGCAACCTGCTCACCACGCCGTTCTCCGAGATCTGGTTCTCGGAGCGGGCGCGTCACTTCAAGACCAAGCAGTACGCCCCGGCGGAGTGCGCCGGCTGTTCCCGCTTCGTGGCCTGCCAGGCCGCCTGCCCGCTGTACTGGAAGAGCGTGGGCACCGCGGAGTTAGCCAACCGCGCGGGCACTCCCACGGTCGCATCCGCGGGCACTCCCGCGGCCGCCTTCGCGGCGGTGGAGGAATAGCACCATGGAAATGGCGTTCGTGATGGGAAAGAAGCTCGCCTTCCCCGTGCGACTGGTCCTGTTCGGGCTGGCCGCGGCCGCGGGCCTGGCGCTGCAGGCGCTCATCCCCGGCGGTTACGGGTTCCTGCCCGGCATCGTTGTCATGGTGCCCGGGCTGCTCTTCATGCTCATGAAGAGCTACCGCAACAAGCCCATGGACGTCGGGCAGGAGAACTGGCAGCCGGCCTCCGTCCGCGAGTTCGACAAGATCAGGAGCAACCTCCAGCAGACCCGGCACAAGCGCTACTCGGTGATCTATCGCCCCGGCTTCGGCTGGTTCATCGCGGTGGTGCTCGCCGTGCTGGCGATCATCGTAGGAAGCTCGGGACGCCGGCTGGGCGCGTACCTGTTCGCGGACGCCCTGGTGCTGCTCGTGCCGTTCCTGCTCACGGGAAACGTGCAGTTGTGGACGCCGCAGGAGCTTGCGTTTCGAATGCTCGTGTTCGAGCCCATCCTCGCTTCCGAGACGGCGGAGGGCGGTGACATCGTGATCACGCCCTACCTGAAGCTGGACAAGGATAAGGAAGGCCACCAGGTGCCGGAGGACATCCGTCTCATGGTGGAGCCCCGGCGCAAGCCGGCCGATTTCCTGGGCGTGCAGCTCCAGGTGGCGGTCAACAATGGCCCCAACGGGAAAGTCCCGTACCTGTACTCCGTGTTCCTCTGCAAGGGAAAAGGCGCCACCTACCAGCAGGTCAGCAGGATGGACTTCGGCGACTACGTGCAGGAGCCCGGCGGAGACAAGGAGTACGGGTACGTCGTGGTGCGCCAGCCCACGTCCGGCGGCGGGTACCACACCACGGATGCCGACGTGCAGCGCCTGTACGCGCTGGTCAAGGAAAAGCTCCTGGCGATGAGATAGGGGCCGGGCCCATGCGCGGGCCCGCGTGCGGCGCGGCGCTCGGGAGGCGGCCCGCCCGCTGCGGCCGTTCTACTTCAACGCCGGCGTCTCGATCAC
>DASRZR010000395.1:0-2788 GCA_035686185.1 Spirochaetia bacterium
TACACGCCGGCCAGCACGAGGCTGAGCAGGCCGAGGAACCTTCCCCAGTAGACCACTCTCGTGAGCAGCACCGACAGCGGGAGGAACGAATCCGAGGCGGCCAGCAGCGCGGAGGGCGCGCGCAGGCATTCCAGCCCCAGCGTGAAGAGGAACAGCATGACGAACGGGATGACCGGGGACGGGGAACGGCGCCACCGCGACCATGCCCGCAGCACACCGGCCAGCGAGATCAGGCTGGCGATGACCGCGGCCCCGATCCTCCACAGGGCGGCCGAAGGGGAATCGAGCGAGTCACGGTAGGTGAACCACCAGGTGTTGCGCGGCAGATCGCGCAGGGCCGCGAGGTCCGCGGGCGTGGCGGCAAGGACCACGATGCCGAGCGCCGCCCCCAGGACGAGAAGCAGGAGTATAACGGTGGCAGCCGTGAACGCGAGGGCCCCCGCCGACGGACGCATGCCGGGACTTTACCATGAAAGGACGCTTCCCGCGCGGCTCTCCTTTGCGAAGCGCCGAAAACATTGTAGCTTCCCCTCCATGATTGTCATCTTCCGACCGGACGCCACCGAGGAGCAGATCCAGAGCACGCTGGGAAAGATCAAGGCCCTCGGTTACACGCCCCACCTGAGCCGCGGCGAGGTGAAGACCATCTGCGGGGTCACCGGCGATGACCGGGGGCTCAGCGAGTCAGAGTTCGACCAGATGCCGGGCGTGGAGAGCGTGCTCCGGGTGCTGAAGCCGTACAAGCTCGCCTCCAAGGAGTTCCATCCGGACCCTACGCGCGTGGAAGCGGGGGGCGTGCCCATTGGTGCCGGGACCTTCGCGGTGATCGCCGGCCCGTGCTCCGTGGAAACGGAGGAGCAGGTGGAGGCGAGCGCGGCGCTGGTGGCCCGGCTCGGACTGAAGCTGCTGCGCGGCGGAGCGTTCAAGCCCCGCTCATCGCCATACTCCTTCCAGGGCCTGGGGGAACAGGGGCTGGAGATCCTGAGCGCCGCCGCGAAGCGCCACGGCCTGACGGTGGTCACGGAGATCATGTCCGAGCACGACGTGGACCTCGTGGGGCGGTTCACGGGGATCTTCCAGATCGGGGCGCGCAACATGCAGAACTTCGCGCTGCTGAAGGCCATCGGGGAAACGCGCCGGCCGGTGCTCCTGAAGCGCAGCATGATGGGCACCATCGAGGAGCTGCTGCTTTCCGCGGAGTACATCATGAAGGGCGGCAACCCGCACGTGATCCTCTGTGAGCGCGGCATCCGCACGTTCGAGACCCAGACGCGCAACACGCTGGACATCGCGGCGGTGCCCGTGATCAAGAGACTGAGCCACCTGCCTATCCTCGTGGACCCGAGCCACGCCATGGGAGACTGGCACTACGTGGCCCCGGCCTCCATGGCAGCGCTTGCCGCGGGGGCGGACGGCATCATCGTGGAGATCCATCCCGACCCGGCCAAGGCCCTGTCCGATGGGAAGCAGACGCTGACGCACGAGCACTTCGAGCAGATGATGAAGCGCCTGCGGGACCTGGCCCCTCACCTGGGCGTGCAGGTCCGGTGACGCCGCCGGCGGCAGCGACGGCCCAAATTCTTCTATAAAAAGCGGCGGCCCGGTCGATACTGTTAGCAGGAGCACCTATGTCAAGACGGCTTGCCCTTGTCTGGGCTGTGATCCTCCTGGCCGCGGGCGTCTCGTTCGCGGGCGACGTGGCCCAGTTCGTCAACCTGGGCTTCTCGAAGGACGGGAAGTACTTCATGTTCGGGCAGTACGGGGTCGGCCAGAAGGACTCCGCCGCCTGGGCGGATACGTTCATCGTGGACGTGAAGGCCAACGCGTACGCCCCGAAGGGGACCGGGCAGTTTGCCGGCACCCAGCCGGTGGACCCGGGCGCCAACGGGCTGGGCGCCCTGCTGAACGCCCTGGCGGACGGCCTTCCGCGCACGAAGCAGCTCCACATCGACCACCTCTCCACGGGGCGCCTCCTGTACGTGCTGCTGGACGGCGCGGAAGCCGCGGACAACCTGGAGTTCCGTGACTTCCAGACCGGACGGTCGTACAAGGTCGTGCTCACGCAGAACACCGCCACGGACGCGGGGGCCGCGTTCGGCATCGGGGTCACGGTGACGGACAAGGACGGCACCAGCCACTCCTTCACGGCCGGCAACCCCTCGTACGTGCGAAAGGGCGTGCGCGCCTACCACATCAAGCAGATCATCCTCGCCCCGGACGGCGTGTCCCTGGTGTTCGTGGTCCAGAGGGAAGAGAAGGACACGCAGGGGTCCAACGTGCGCTACATGGTGGAGACTACCCGGGACCACTAGCACGTCCTGGGTCTCGCCCCGCCCGCGCGGTGGTTGCCGCGCGGAGGCCCCGCCGCCTCCCTCATCCTTGACACCTCGGAATCACGCCCGTAGAATGCCGCTCAACAATCGAGCGCTCAATGGCACAGAAGATCACCCCGCGCGCAACTGACTACTCCCAGTGGTACATCGATATCGTGGTGAACGCGAAGCTCGCCGACTACTCGCCGGTGAAGGGCTGCATGGTAATACGCCCCCGAGGCTACGCCATCTGGGAGCGCATCCAGCAGGGCATGGACGGGCTGTTCAAGGAGACGGGGCACGTCAACGCGTACTTCCCGCTCCTGATCCCGGAGAGCTTCATGAAGAAGGAAGCCGAGCACGTGGAAGGCTTCGCGCCCGAGCTGGCCGTGGTCACCCATGGCGGCGGTGAAAAGCTGGAAGAGCCCCTGGTGATACGTCCCACGTCGGAGACGATCATCTGGAGCATGTACAAG
>DASRZR010000396.1:0-4702 GCA_035686185.1 Spirochaetia bacterium
ACAACGGAGTAGCCGGCGCCGCGGAGAACCGCTTCCACGAATCGCCGCACCCCATCGTCGTCCTCCACGAGGAGGATGCGTTCCCGGCCGCCGATGAAGGCCGGTCGGGCGCCTTCCTCCCGGGCCGCCGGAACCGGCCCGGCGTCTGCCACACGCGGCAGATAGACGACAAAGGTGGTGCCCCGGCCCGGGGTGCTGCGGCAGGTGATGTGCCCCTCGCTCTGGCGGACGATCCCGTACACGGTGGCCAGCCCGAGCCCGGTTCCTTTGCCGATGGCCTTGGTCGTGAAGAACGGCTCGAACAGCCGGTCCAGTGTCTCCGGTTCCATGCCCACGCCCGTGTCGCTCACGGCCAGACTCACGAACTCTCCGGGGACCACTTCCGCCCGACCGCCCAGGTCACCCGGTCCGAGATGGACGGCGGAGATGCGCAGCGTGAGACGGCCCCCACCGGGCATCGCATCCCGCGCATTGACGGCGAGGTTCATGACGACCTGCTCCATCCGTCCGGGGTCCGCGTTCACCAGGAGCGGCTCGACGTCCCGGAAGGTCTCCAGCCTCACGTCCTCCCCCAGCAGGCGGCGGAGCATTCCCTCCATGCCTTCCACGAGCCCGGCCAGGTCCAGCACGCGGGGCAGGAGGATCTGGCGCCGGCTGAAGGCGAGGAGCTGGGAGATGAGCGTGGCCGAGCGGCGGGACGCCCGCTTGATCTCCTCCAGGTTACGCAGCAGCGCCGGGTTGGCGTGTGATTCCTCGATGGCCATTTCGCAGTATCCGGTGATGACGGTGAGGATGTTGTTGAAGTCGTGGGCAATCCCGCCGGCCAGCCGGCCCACGGCCTCCATCTTCTGGGACTGCTGAAGCTGTTCCTGCAGCTTCGCCTTCTCTTCCTCGGCCAGCCTCAAGTCGGTGACGTCGCGGCTTATCCCGACCAGCCCGGTGACCTCCCCGGAGGCGTCGACCAGCGGGACCTTCGTGGTGAGCACGCTGCGGTGGCGTCCGCCGACCCCCTGCACCGGCTCCTCGACGTTCACCACCGGCTGACGGGTGCTCATGACCTGCTCGTCAGCGCGCCGGTATCGCTCCGCCAGCTCCGGCGCCACGAAATCGGCGTCGGTCCTTCCGATGAGCTCCCGCCCGTCCGGGACACCGAACAGCTGCGCCTGCGCCCGGTTGGTGAGGATGAAGCGGCTGCGACGGTCCTTCAGGTAGACGTAGTCCGGCAGCGTGTCGATCAGCGTGAGAAGCAGCGAGCGCTCCGCCTCCAGGTTGCGCTGCAGCCGCCGCAGCTCGGTCACGTCGCGGAAGATCCCCAGCGTGCCGATGACGGAGCCCTCCGTGGTCCGCTGCGGAGTCGCGTTCAGCTCGAGGTACCGTGTCTGTCCGTCCGGCCGGCGGATCACGATCCCGTAGGTGCTGCTCTCTCCCCGGCGCCGGCGGCCGGTCTCCTCCACTACCCGCGCAAGCTCGTCCGGGCTGAGAAACTCGGCCAGGCTGTGGCCCACCAGGCCCTCCGGGGGGACACCGAAGACAGCCTCTGCCGCCGGGTTGGCGAACACGAAGCGCTCCGAAAGGTCGACGATGGCAACCCCCTCTCCAAGCGCGGCGACCAGCGCGCGGTAGCGCTCCTCGTTCTCCCGGGCCTCCGAATAGAGCCGGCTCTTGGAGAACGCAATGTTGACGTGCTCACCCAGGATGGTCATGAGGCGCAGGTCCTGGCGGCCCATGCGCACCCCGTTGATGCTCTCCACGTTGAGCACGCCGGCGGCCCGGCCGCGGTCAAACAACGGAACGCAGATTTCGGAAACTACCCCCGCGATTGCACCGATGAAGTCGGGGTCGTCCCGGACGTCCTCCAGCAGGAGCGGCGCGCCCGTTCGGACCACGCGCCCGGTAATGCCGCGCTCGGCCGGGATCCGCTCGATGACGCGGGCGTAGCCCACCTGGTGCTGAAGCACCAGGAAATCGTCTCGCAGCAGGTACAGGCTCACCTGCGTGTAGCCGAACACGCGCGCGATGCCTTCCACCACGGTCCGGATGATGGCGGGCAGGTCCAGCTCCGCGGCCAGCGAGGTGCGGACCTGGTCCAGGAGCTCCAGCTCCTCGGCCTGGCGCCGGGCGGCTGCCAGCAGCCCGCGCAGGGAGGCCTCCTTTTCCTCCGCGGCGAGCTCCGCCCGGCGGCGCGTGGTGACGTCCCGCAGGGTGATCATGCGGCCGAGGTACTCGCCGAGCGGGCTGGACAACGGCGCCACGGCGGCCTCCAGGAAACGGTCGCCGCGCGGGATGACGGCAACGGCTCCACCGGCCGGGGCGGCCGGCATCCCGCGCGCCAGCTCGGGCCAGCGCACCAGCTCGGCGGCAAGAGGCGAGCCGACAAGGGAAGCCCCGCGGCCGAGGAGTGCGATGGCCGCCGGGTTGGCGTCCACGATGAACCCCCTCGCGTCCTCCACGAGCATCCCGTCCGCCATGACTTCCACCAGGGTGTCCCGCGCCACCGGTTTGAGCGCGAGCGTCTTCCGGCGCGTGAGCCCCCACAGGATCAGCAGGCTGGCGATGGCGGAGGAGGCGGCCGGCAGGTCCAGCCCCGGCAGCGGATGGGCTGGCTGCAGGTAGATCGCCACGCCGGCCCAGACCACGCCCACCGCGACGAACAGCAGCGCGATCTGCCGGGTCACGATTCCGGAGGCGCGAAGCGTGGTGATCGCGATGCGCGCGATCGCCAGGAGGGTGAGCACAAGGCTGTAGCCGATGGAGATCCACCATGCCGGGCCGTGGGCGAAGATCGCCCGGTTGTCCCCTGCGGGAGAAAGGGTAATGGAGGTCCACACGAGGTGGTGAAGCTCGTTGGTGGCCACCACGGCCACCGTGGCGGCGGGCACGACCCATAGAAGCGGCGCCCACCGGGAGGTCCGACGGACGGCACGGCCAAAGCGCCAGGCGAACAGGAGGAACAGCGGTGCCACGTTTACCACGCCCAGGTAGGAGATCTTGGCCAGCAGGATCTTGGCGCCGAGCCCCACGGCACTCTCCTCCAGTGTGACGGAGCCAGTCCACGCGGTGATGGCGACCGTCATCAGGGCGAGGGCCAGACCTCCGGGGGTTCGGCGCCGGCGCCAGGCAATGAGGCAGGCGGTGAGGGAAATCAGCGCGCTCGCGCACTGGGCGAGAGCGTAAGGGGAGAGGACGAGTCTCATGCGGGGCCCGGGCGCAAGGCGTAATCCTTTCCGATTCTATTCTATTCAACGGGGCGCTGCTTTGCACTCTTTTTACAAATCCTTTGCCGCGCCCTGGCAAGGAAATCCGCGCCGCGGCGTACCGTGGAGGCATGAGAGGAGACACGAGAGTGAAAACCACGTTCATCCCGAAGCGCTTCGCGGCGGTGCTGGCGCTCCTGCTGGGCCTCAGCGGCTTTGCCGTTGCCGAGGAGAAGATCCAGCTCGCCATCCTTCTGGACACGAGCAACTCGATGGATGGTCTCATCGGCCAGGCAAAATCCCAGTTGTGGAGGGTGGTCAACGAGCTGGCCCGATCCACCCGGCACGGCGTGCATCCCCGCCTGGAAGTGGCCCTGTTCGAGTACGGCAACGATGGCCTGGAGGAGTCGGACGGCTACATCCGCATGGTGTCGAACCTGACCACGGACCTGGACACGATCTCCGAGAAGCTGTTCCAGCTCTCCACGAACGGGGGCAGCGAGTACTGCGGGGAGGTGATAGACCGGGCCGTGGACCGCCTGTCCTGGAGCCGGTCCGCCGACGTGCTGAAGGTCATCTACATTGCCGGCAACGAGCCGTTCACCCAGGGGCCCGTGGACTATGCGAAGTCGGACGCGAAGGCCATTCGCCGCGGCATCATCGTGAACACGGTGTTCTGCGGGTCGTATGACGAGGGCGTGTCCACGGCCTGGAAGGACGGCGCCGACCGGGCAGACGGCCGCTACATGAGCATCAACCAGGACGAGGCGGTGGCCAGCGTCCCCACGCCGTACGACGCCGACATCGTGAAGCTGGGCAGTGACCTGAACGGGACCTACCTGGCCTACGGTGGGGCCTCGGGACAGGCGGCCAAGGAGCGCCAGGCCGCGCAGGACGTCAACGCGGCGAGCGCCGGCGCGGCGGCCCCGGTGGAACGGTCCGTTGCCAAGGCCCAGGGCGCCTACACGAACTCCGGGTGGGACCTCGTGGATGCGGTTCAGAACAGGGCCGTGAATCTCGGCGCCCTGAAAGACGAGGAGCTTCCGCCTTCCATGCAGAAGATGACCCCGGGTGAGCGCCAGGCGTACGTCCAGAAGGTCGGCGCCGAGCGGGCGCAGATCCAGTCCCGGATCAACGACCTCAACGAAAAACGCCGCGTCTACCTTGCCGACAAGGCGAAGAATGCCCCGGCGAGCACCCTGGACCAGGCCATCCTCACCTCCGTGAAGGACGAGGCGGCGCGGCAGGGGTTCTCCACGAACTGAAGCCTGCGGATGCGAAGGCGCGCCCGGCAGACGGGCGCGCCCGTTATCGCCCCGGACGTGCCCAGGAAAACCCCTCCAGAAAAAGCTTGACAGGCTGAATAGACTCCGAAGCTCAACCTGCGCTCCATCTCCTCCGAGATGCACGTGTCCACGGCCACGGTCTCCCGCATGCTCAACAACAAGCCGGACGTGAGCGAGGGCACGCGCGAGCTGCAGACGTATCCGCACGCCAACATCCTGAAG
>DASRZR010000397.1:0-5491 GCA_035686185.1 Spirochaetia bacterium
GCAGCTCGTCACGGGCCCGGGTGTAGCGGTTGACCGCTTCCCCGTCCCCGGGTTGCTCCTTGTTCAGGATCAGGCGGATCACGTTGTGCGGCTGTTGCCGGTAGTAGGCGTCCTGCTGGGCGGGAGAAATGACGTCATAGGGCTGCGACAGGCACTCCCCGATGTCCTTCACCACGGACGGATCGTAGTGCAGCGCGCGGAACGGGCGCACGTCGTTGAGCACGTCATCCGGCACGGGACTCTCCTTGTTCGGCGCACATTGACACTAACCGCCGGGGTGGTCAACCATTGCCCATGCCAAAAAAGATCGTTGCATTCCTCGGGAGCCCGCGCCCCCACGGCAACACGGACAGCCTGGCGGAGAGCGTCCTGGAAGGAGCCCAGGAAGCCGGCTTCCAGACGGCCTCCCACGCGCTGCGCAGCCTGAAGGTGCACCCCTGCACGGGCTGCGATCGGTGCTGGGAGAACGGACACCGCTGCATCTTCCAGGATGACGGAGAGATCCTTTACGACGCGATGGCGGAAGCGGACGTGCTCCTGTTCGCCACGCCGGTCTACTGGTACGGGCCCACGGCGATCATGAAGGCGTTCCTGGATCGGCTCGTCGTGTTCAACCGGCCGCAGGGCCGGCCGCTGGTGAGAGGAAAGGCCGCGCTGCTGGTGTCCGCCTGGGAAGAGAAGGGCATGCAGGCGGCGCAGCCCATGGTCCAGGCCTTCGAGATGGGCTTCCGCTACCTGGAGCTGCGCCTGGAGGGCAGCCTCCTGCTGGACGAGCTTGGCCCGAAGAACGCCGCGCGGGAAAGGCCCGGCGCGCTGGAGAGCGCCTACGCGCTCGGACGCTCCCTGGCATAGGGTGCGGGCGGGACACGCGGATGACGGCGCGGCCCGTTGCCGGCGGGAAACGGCCGCGGTAGATTGAGGCTGACATGAGTGACCGGGAGGAACACGCGCAGTCCCTGGGAGGAAGCTTCCTCGTTTCGGAGATCGCGCTGTCGGATCCGAACTTCCGTCAGACGGTAGTGATGATGATTTCCCACGACGAAAACGGCGCGTTCGGCCTCGTGGTGAACCGCCCCTCCCCGTTCACGCTCGGAGACGTGGTGGAGGGCATGGACGAGACCCCGGCGCGTTCCATTCCCGTGTTCATTGGCGGTCCCGTCCAGCAGGAGATCCTGTTTCTCCTGCACGCCCCGTTTCCGGACCTTCCCGCCGACGAGGAGGCAGCCCGTCCGCTGGACGGCGTCATCTCGGAGCCGGCCTCGCTCCCTCTCATCGACTACCTGAAGAACGAGTGGAGCGCCATGCCTCCGGAGGACCGCCCGGCGGTCCGCGTGTATGCCGGCTACTCCGGCTGGGGCCCTCTGCAGCTCGAGGGCGAGCTCCGGGCCGAGGCGTGGGTGGTGGTGAAGGCAACGCGGGAGATGATCTTCCGGCCCGACGCTGCCGGCGCGTGGGAGGAAGCCTTTGCGGGCAAGGGCCCGCTGTACCAGATCATCCTGCAGACAGGCTTCAAACCCTCGATGAACTGACCGCGGCGCCCCGCGCGCCCTAGTCGCGCCCCCCGCCGTGCGCCGTATCGATGGCGGCCTTCAGGTTCTGGACCGGCACGCTGGACGGCACCGTGCAGTCGGCTCCGAGCACAAACGCCGGCGGCGCGTCCCGAAGGATCTGCGTCACCTCCTGCCCGATCTGCACGGGGTTGCCCGTGGCAATCACGCCCAGGCGATCCATCCCGCCCATGAACGGACGCTTGAACATCTCGGAAACCTGGCGCGGGGTGAGCGCGCGGGATTTCAGGCGCGTCGGGCTGTTGACGATGTGCCCGGGGTAGTCCAGGTAGGGAGTGAGGTCCTCCAGCGGCCCCTGGTAGTCGCAGACGTGCAGGATGTTGAAACGGGCCCGCTGGTCGATCTCGTTCATGACCTCCAGATCCAGCGGCTTGATCACCCGGGTGAACACGGACGGGTCCTTGAACCGGCCCGCCTCTCCTCCCTGGGAGGACGCGTAGAAGCCGTCCACGCCGCGTTTCAGGCACTCCCGGATGAACACGAGGATGCCCTGGTTGATGAGGCGCAACCCCCGCGCCACTGCCTCCGGGTCCTGGTCCAGGTGCTCGGTCAGCATTTCCCGGGTGGTCGCATGGGCGGCGTGCATGATGGCGGAGTACAGCGTGACCACCACGAGCGCTTCCCCGTTGACCGCCTCCACGATCCCCTGCACCACGTCCAGCGGCTCGGAGAAGTACCGGGCATCCAGCCGCGGGGCGGTCTTCCAGTCATCGGGCCGGGCGATCTGCGGGAGCACGGGGAAGGGGTGCTCGTACTGGATCTTCACGAAGTCCATTCCGGTGGCCCGGAAGTACTCCATGTGCCGGTCCACTGCCGCCTGGCCGCGGTGGAAGGCCTGGTCGAAGTGCAGGAAGAACGCAGCCGGGACATAGCCGGGCTCTTCATGTCCGTCCGCGAGATCCAGCATCCTGTCCCGTTTGCTCATGGTCTGATTCCCCCCTTGCTTCATAGGTACGCGCCCTGCCCGGCTTGCGTCAAGGAGGCGGCGCGCCGGAGGGTGCGGGGCGGGCCGTGCCGGCCCGCCCGGACCGGAGGGCCTCAGGAGGCGGAGACGGTTCCCGAGGAGGGGCGGCCGCGGTAGCGGGCAAAGTAGACAGCCCCGCCGGCGGCAATCAGCAGCGCAAAGGCCACCATCAGGTTCGCATACGGCCAGGCGGCCGGCTCGGTGATCACCGGGTTGGCCGGGAAATCGAACCAGCCGCTTGCCAGCACGCGGGCCACCAGGGCCGTGCCGACGGCCGCGGAGATGAAGGTGACGAGGTTGAACAGGCCCATGCCCGTGCCCGTCTCCTGCACGGGAAGCGTCTGGGAGACGCTCGTGATGAGGCCGGTCTGTATCAGCGTGAAGCCGATGTAGGTGAGCAGCAGGGCCGCGGAGACGAACCAGGGAGACAGGCCGACGACGCAGGAGAGCAGGAGCAGGCTGCCCACCAGGAGCCCCAGTCCCAGCGCCATGACCACCCGGGTGCCCCACCGGTCGGCCATCACCCCGCCCAGGCGGCCGAACACCACGCCGCTGATGGCGCCCGGAAACATGAGCAGGCCGATCTGCCGGGTGCTCAATGCTCGCAGGCCGGAGAACATGAGCGGGATGACGAAGATGATCCCGATGGAGGCGCTGAACACGAGGAACCCGGCGAGCATCCCGGCCCGGAACCGCGCGTTGCGGAACAGCCGCGGATCGATGAACGGATCCTTGACGCGCGTGATCCACAGGGTGAGCAGGGCAACGGCCGCGGCGGCCGCCGCCAGCCAGTACCAGGCGGAGAAGGACAGGAAGAGGATCAGCGCCGTGATCCCCGCCGCCACGAACGCGGCGCCGGGGATGTCAACGCCGCCGCTGCGCCGGGGCTCGGCCGGCAGCAGCCGCAGGAGGAACGGGATGGAGGCGAGCGTCAGCAGGGGAATGGCGAACAGGAACGGCCATCCCAGGCTCCCGGAAACGACCCCCCCGATCACCGGCCCCACCCCGGCGGCGAACGCCACGACTGACGTGATGGTCCCGAACACGCGTCCGCGCTGGTCCTCGGGGAAATAGCGCGCCACGATGATCATGATGAGCGCCGGCAGGGCGGAGGCGCCGGCCCCCTGGACGGCCCGCGCCGCGATCACGCCGCCGTAGACGGACTGCAGGGCGAAGCCCGCCGCGGAAGCGCCGGCGTAGAGGAAGATGCCGATCAGGATCAGGCTCTTGATGCTGAAGATGTCCGAGAGTCGGCCGAAGATGACGGAGCCCATCGCGAAGAACACGATGAACGAGGTCATCACCCAGCTCACCCCGGAAGCGGTGAGGCCGTACTGGTGCGCAATGGCAGGCGTGGAGACGTTGAACACGGTCTCGTTCAGCACCGCGAAGAACACGAGGTAGATCAGCCACGGCAGCGTGCGCCCCGCCTCGAAAGGCGCGGCGGCGGGGCTCCGCTCGGGAAGGGATGAGCTCATTTCGCAAGCGCTCCTATATTCCGGATATTAGATATTGGAAGATGGGGCCGGCCGGGCTCAAAGTCAACTGAATTGATCGAGTCAGGAGCAGAAAGGGGCGGATGCGTCACGGCCGGGGGGCCGGCGCGTCAAATGGCCTTTTCGTAGACGCGGTAGGTCTTCACCCGGTCCATCCCGAGCTTCTCCAGCGCGTTGCGGATCCGCGGGTTGTCCTCCAGGATGTAGTTCGCCTCCAGGCGACGGATGCGCGGCGCGAGGGCCCGGTAGATCTGCAGGTACAGCAGCACGTCCAGCCCTTTCCCGTGGTACTCCGGAAGCACCGCCAGGCCGAAGAGGCGGTAGTCACCCACCCGGCGCGTTCCGAACAGGAGCGGCACGAATCCCAGCGGGAACAGCTTTCCGCCGGTGCGGCGAAGGATCACGTTGAGGTCAGGGAAACCCAGCGCGTACCCCACCGGGGTGCCATGGTGCTCCACGAACCAGATGGCCTCGGGGTCCGCGATGGGCTTGAGCTTGCGAAACATCTCCTGGAACTCGTCCCGGTTCAGCGGAACGTAGCCCCAGTTGCCTTTCAACGCTTCGTTGGAGATCCGCAGGATGGCATCCGCATCCCGGGCGAGGTTCTTCATGGACAGCATGCGCACGGTGAGCCCGGTGCCGTCCGACAGGCGCTTGCGGCCGAACTCCTCGAACCGCGGCGGGATGCGATATCCGCGCGCGGGGCTGGCGTCATAGGCCAGGAGGTCCTTCACCTTGGCGTACCCCATGTCCCGCATCATGTCGTTGTAGTAACCGGGGTTGTACGGCGCCATGAACACCGGCGGGTCACGGAAGGCGTCCAGGAGAAAGCCCCAGCTCTCCGCCACGGGATGGATGGGCCCGCGGACGCGGTCCATGCCGCGCTGGCGCAGCCACGCCACCGCCGCATCGTCCAGCGCCCGCGCAGCGGAGGCGTCTTTGACGCACTCGAAGGCGCCGAAGAAGCCGGTGCGGGTCCGGTAGAAGTCGTTGAAGGCGTGGTCCACGTACACGAGGCTGCGCCCGGTGATCCGGCCGCCGTCCTCGGCAATCATCAGGGCATAGTCGGAATGGGCCAGGATGGCGTTCGTTCGGCCCGAGTAGGCGCGCCGCTCGTCCATCCAGAGGGGGGGCGCCCAGCAGGGCTCATCGCGATAAAGCTCCCGGGGAAAGTAGACGAATCGATGCAGGTCGGCGCGCGAACAGACTTCCCGGACATTCATGCGCCTCACGATACCATGCCCGGCCTGTTCCCGTAACGGGGAGAAAACCCGGGCCGGGCATCGCGCTCACCGGATCTCCAGGAGAAGGGGCACGCTGCCCAGCGGAGAAACGACCGCGCAGTCAGCGCCCCGCACCGGGTGGAACGTCTCCTCCGCGCGGAGGAACGTGTCACGGCCGTCCTGGGAGACCCAGGCGGCACCCGTGAGCACGCACATCCTGGAGCTGCCGCGCGGCAGGCG
>DASRZR010000398.1:0-9921 GCA_035686185.1 Spirochaetia bacterium
CGACACGTCGGGGTTCGTCTCCGTGCAGCCCGCCACCACGGCGTTCCACACGGACGCGCACCGCAAGTACCTCTCGGATCCCACGACGTTTGCCCGGATACCCGACAATGGCATGGCAAAAGGGGCCACGGCAGTCGTCGGCAGCAAGGAGTGCCTGTTCTATCCGGGAGCAAAGATCCGGAGCGCGGACGACCTGTCCCGGCTGCCGGAGGGCGTCCCGGTCCCGTTTGCCACCATCCTCCCGATCACCGGAGACAAGGTCTCCGATCCCAATGGCGACCACAACGGGATGTTCTCCTTCCAGGACAACTGGAACTGGTTCTACCCCACGCGGTTCAAGGGCAGGACTGGGCTCGTCTTCGGGGCTGACCTGTACGGACTGAACGACTCCAACGAGGACAACCGGATCACCGCCCTTCTCTACCAGAGCGACGGGCACTTCGACTCATTCTACCCCGTCCTGGGCTACCGGCCGCTGTCAGCAGCTATCCTTGCCCGGCTGAAGAAGGACCGACTGGCGCTGCAGTCGGTTGACCCTGCCGAGTACAACCTTTATGAAGGCGCTCCGGACGACATGATCTCGCTGTACCTCACCCACCGGCCCTCGGACTACAGCACGAGCTGGAACCGCAAGAGCCCGGTGTTCGTCACCACGGACCTTGCCGCTCATGCCGAGCACCTGATGTTCGACCGGCAGCTCCAGTACCTGGAAGAGAGCTTCTTCACGCCCCGGCTGAAAACGCTCACCAGCGCGTTTGTAGACAAGCTGAAGGCGCGCGAGGCGCAGGCATCCTCCTACTCGGAGACGCTCGCCAAGGCGGAGCTGTACTTCCAGGTGGCCCGGGCGCTGCTGGACCTGGCACCGACACGCCAGGAGGGAACGGACGCCAACGGCGCGCCCACCGTCACCTACGCCGAAAAGGACAAGGAGACGGTGCTGGCGGCATACCCCCCGGAGGTACGCGCCGAGATCGCGCTGATGGACGCGGGGGCGGGCTTCCAGGAGTCGGCGGTGTTCACGTTCGCGGGCGGCGCGGTGATGAAGGAGGACTACTCCCAGTACAAGCCACGCGGCCACTACACGAAGAACGGCGTGCTCTCCGCTTACTTCCGGGCCATGATGTGGTTCGGACGGATCCACTTCCTCATCGCCCAGGAAGGAGCGACGCCGGCGGCGACCGCGAGCGGCCAGTCCTCCGATTCGACGGACCTGACGCTCGTCATGGAACCCATCGCCATGCTCGTGACAGATCTCGTGAAGGGTGACGAGGGGCTGTACCGGTCCTGGGCTGCGCTCTTCGACCCGATCACCGACCTCATCGGCCTGTCGGATGACCTCAGCTTCGAGGACGTCCTGCCTCTGTGGAAGGACCAGTCGGTCTCCGACTTCGGGGCCTGGGCGGGAGACAAGGAGAAGCTCCTGAAGTTCATGGCGTTGGCTCACGAGAAGCTCCGCCCGCCCGCGATCTCGGGAAGCTCGGTGTTCGAGGGACCGAGCGAGGGACCGCAGCACAAGCCTCCCATGGGATGGCGCCTGTTCGGACAGCGGTTCACGCTGGATTCCGCCATCCACGAGCAGGTGTCCCCTCCCCGGCTGATGAGCCGTGACATGGTGCGCGGGCTGGACATCATGAAGGTGTTCGGGTCCCGCACGGCGGACGCGCTGCTGCAGCAGTCCGACTACCCGAAAATGGAGGGCCTCCGGGACCGGCTGAACGGCCTGCAGAAGGCGTTCGATGCCTACCCGTGGGACTACTGGCAGAAGACGTACTACAACTCGGTGCTTTTCGAGGTGAAGTCGCAGGCGCTGTTCGAGCCCGGCGCCGGCTTCTACTTCACGGAGTCTCCGGCGTGGGGCACCAAGGCCATGCTCTCCGCCCACGGGACGTGGGCGGAGCTGCGCCACGACACCATCCTGTACGTGAAGCAGGTCTACGCGGAAAGGTCGGGAGACGGCGACTACGAACCCACGTTCCGGACGCTGCCCATCCCGGACCCGATCCACTACGTGGAGCCGAACGTGCCGTTCTGGCAGGGCTCGGTGCTGGCCGTGCAGAACCTCCTGAAGGTCCTGGATTCCTACAAGATGCTGGACGAGGAGAGCGCGGCTGCCCTGGGCCGGCTGCAGAAGCTTCTGGCCCGGGCCGCCGACATCGCCGCCACGGAGGCGGAGGACAAGCCCGTGGCCCCGGAGGACGTGGCATGGATCGCCACGATCCCCGCCGAGCTCGCTCAGGTGGTCCTCCTGCACACGGGCAACGGCGGCAGCATGGACCCGGATCAACTGAAGATGGCGCTGATTGCGGACGTGTACACGAACGTGTCCATGGGCCAGGTCCTGGAGACGGGCGTAGGGATCCCCTACCGGCTGTACGTGGCATTGGATGACGGGCAGGGCGGCAAGCGGATCGCCGTGGGCTACACGTTCAGCTACTACGAGTTCGGACACCCCATGGAAGACCGCATGACCGATGAGCAGTGGAAAGAGCTCGTCTACAAGGGCCCGAACGGGGTGGCGGATGACCAGCCATTCTGGTCCAAGGGATCGACGCTGGATCCGGAACCGGCCAGGTGAGATCGGCGCGCCTCCCCGGGGTTGCCGGCGCGGTGCTGACGCTGGCGGCGCTGGTGGTGTCCGGCTGCCGGGGAGAGGTGCCCCGATTCACCACGTGGGCCTCCCGGGGCGAACGGCCGGCACGCGCGGCTGCCGTGTCCGTGGAGTCAGTGCCGCCGGATGGCGCCGCCCCGTGGGCGGGGACCGTCAGCCACCACCTGCTGGCAGATGCGCTCATTGACCGCTGGTTCGCCGAGCTGGCGCACCGGCGGTCCGTGGAGGTCTTCTACATCCTGAGCCCCTCCCACTGGGGATTGTCGGCGGAGAGATACTCGCTCACGGATGGTTCGTGGCGCGTGCCCGGCGGCGAGGTGCAGTCGGATCGTGGGAAGGTGGCGGCGCTCGCGCGCGCGCTGGGCGTGCCGCTGGAGCCGGCCGTCTTCGAGGCGGAGCACGGCATCTCCACGCTCATCCCGTACATCGCGCGGTATTTCCCGCGCGCCACGGTGGTGGCCGTGGCCTGCCGCGGAGAGCCGCCGGTGGACGAGCCGATGGCCCGCGCGCTGTCGGCCGCGCTGGCTCCCGCCTTCGACGCGGACGGAAGGAAGAAGAACTTCCTGCTCGTCTCCACGGACTTCGCGCACCACGGAACGGAGGCCGGCACCGAGCTAAAGGACTCGCGTACGCGGAAGTTCTTCGACTCCCCGTCCCGGGACACGTGGATCTTTGCCGGCTGCGACAACCGGCCCGGCATCTACGTGATTGCCCACCTGATGCGAGCGGAGACGCGGGACAGCGTGCTGTTTCATACGGACTCCTGGCGGCTCTCCGGCCAGGACCCCACGGACATCACCAGCTACTTCTTCAGTTACTTCTGGGACTCGCCGTAGCCACTGGTTCCAGCGATGAGAGCGTGCGCAGGTACCAGATGGTAGAGGACCTCTGCCACCGGAGGCCCGGCCCCCGCCAGCCATCGTCCCCCAGCCCCGCCTTGCGGGAAAGCACCCGCAGGAACCCCTCCTTGTCGTACGCGCGCTGCACGGCCAGGGAGGCCTGCAGCAGCGTCGTCCGGCCGGCGTCCTCCAGGAGCACGCTGTCCAGGCCGGGCCGGAAGTCAAGCGGGTCCTTCATCCCATGCCACGGGCCGAACACGCTCACCTCCACCTCCAGGTGGGCGCGCTCATCCGGGCGCACCGACAGGTACCTCGGGTCCGACGCGGCGGACTGGACGCAGTAGCGGGCTGCGTACACCGGGTCCGTTACTCCCCGGTAGAGCGCCAGGCAGCCTCGATCCTTTCCATCGCTGAGCAGCCGTACCGCCAGCCCCTCCTCCCCCGGCCCGGGTGATGGCTCCGCCAGCGCGTCTCCGGTCCACGAGGCCTCCAGCGAAGAAGCAGCAGCCGATGCCAGCCCCTGCAGGGCCTGCTCCGGGAAGTGCTTCTCCAGTGCGAGCCGGTCCGGGTCCTGCCATCCGGAAATCACATCGTGTGTCGATGCGTCCACGGCCCGAACGTGGCGCGCCAGGAGCGCGTCTCGCACATCGGCGGGCGCCTGGGTCCACAGTCCCGCGCCTGGCCAGAAGCCGTTCCCGCATCGCCCGAAAGATTCCGGGCTGCCGCTCCACAGCTCCCAGGCGCCCAGCTCCTCCCGGCTCTCCGCGGCTACCGAATCCGGGCCGGCCTCCAGGTACCACGCTGCCCCGTGATCGTGGAAGCCGTGGACGAACCGCGCAAGCCAGCTCCACGCCGGCTGCGGGCCGCGCTGGTAGGCGGCGGAGAGCGCCACGGTGACGAGAGCCGGACGGTGGTCGGAGATCCAACCACTCAGCTCATCGAGGAAGCGCTCCGGCGGGTTGCCCGGGTCATGCGCAAGGAGGTCGAGGTCCAGCGTCACCGCCAGCGGCGCCGCCAGCTTCAGGCGGCGCAGGTCCCCCCAGTCCGCCAACGTCACGCGTTCCATGATGCGGGACGCGTCACTGGGCGCCACGTCCGCCAGCTTACGGCGCAGCCACTTCATGCGCGCGTTCCTGTTGGGGAGCTCCAGCGTGCGGCCGGACACCCAGACCACGCGGGAGAGCGCCCCTTCCTGCAGAAGGCGACCCAGCCAGTTCACGCTCGTCACGCCCTGGCGGGAGGAGGCGATATCGTGGTGGTAGTCCAGCAGGACCAGCGTGGCGCGCGGGTGCGATTTGGCAAATGCCGCCACCACGGGATAGGATAGGACATGCCGGTCCTGGACGTGCACCTGCGGCGCCGCGCAGGAAACGAGAAGTCCCAGGCAAAGAAGCGCTGCCGCGCGCCGCACCCACGCCATGACGCAGCGTAGCACGATTCAGCAGGCCGCGGCGGGTATTGCGGCGGGGGCGGCGCTGTTCCTGGCCGGGTGCGCCGCGCCGACGTCCGTCACGGTACTGGCCGGCGGCGACTGCATGTTCGGGAGGAGCAACAGCGCGCAAGGCACGGCGGGCGCTGTCCGGTGGCAGGGGATCGCCGATGCGGCGCGGTCCAGCACCGTGTTCCTGTTCAACCTTGAGACCACTGTGGGGACGGGCGGCACACCTCGGCGAGCCGCCTACGTGTTCCGCGCTCCCCCGTCCGCGCTCGAAGCGCTGCGGGCGTTTCCCGCTGTCATCGCCGGAATGGCAAACAACCACACCATGGACTTCGGCGCCAGCGGCCTGCAGGGAACGCTGGATTCACTCGACGCGGCCCACATCCGGCACGCGGGCGCTGGCAGGGACAGGGCCGCCGCGTACGAGCCCGCCGAGCTGAGCGTGGGACGCGCCGTGGTGAGAGTGCTGTCCGCGGGCGTGGACAATGACCCGACCTCATTTGCCTCGGCGACTCGGGCCGGAATTGCGGCGATAGATCTGCCTTCCCTGCGGAACGCAATCAGCGCGGCCCTGGGGCCCCGTACGGTCGTCGTGGTCATGCTCCACTGGGGCGTGGAGTACGACACCGCGATTGCCCCTGCCGAGCGCTCGCTTGCGCACGCGCTCGTGGAGGCTGGCGCGGACGTAGTAATCGGGACCGGGCCCCACGTCCTGCGGGGAGTCGAGTCCTGGCGCGGCGCGCTGATCTGCTACAGCCTCGGGAACCTGCTCTTCGATGATCTGGAAAGCGCCGAAACGTCGGCGGGCATGCTCGTGAAGATGACCGTGACCGATTCCTGGCGCGGCGCGCGCAAGCGCTTCTTCCTGGCGCCGCTGCGGACCACCTCCGTGGCGGAGGGGCCCCGCACGCCATCGCCGCAGGAGGCGGCTGCGATCGTGCGTTCGGTGGCAGAGCGATCCCCGGATCCCCGCATCGTGGGCCCGCCGGCTTCCGGGGAAGACGGGCTGCGATGGTGGGAGCTGAGCGCTGGTTCGACCCTATGATGCTCCGAGGAACTCGGATGCCAGCGAGAACGTCTGTTCGAACGCGCTATCCACGTCCCCGCTGCCCGGGGAGACGGCTGGAAAGGGGCTCTCGTGCGAATAGGAGAACGGGAAGTCCAGCTCGCGGTCCAGGCCCGGCCGGGGAGACGCGCTGCCGTTTACTGATTCCAGGATGGAAAGCGGCGGCATCACGCGGTCACGGGACAGGGAGATGCTGGCAATCCGGTTCCTGATGCGGTCCAGGCGGGAGAGCCTCCGCTGCGGATTCACCGAGGAGTGAATCATCCACGAAAACACCTCGGCTTCCGCCGCGTGGCGGGAAAGCGTCTCCCGGAGCCGGTCATCGCTTTCGGCGCGGGCCCGGAAATCAACGCCGTAGAAGCCGGCAATCGCGGTGAACGCCTCGCTGTCCAGGATGGATCGGGAAACGGGATAGGACCGGTCCAGCGTGGAGCCGCTGCAGAACAGGAGGAGCCGGGAATCGGCGAACAACCGTTCGGTGTCCGCCAGGAGAAGGATCTCTCCGATCATGCCGCCAATCGAGTAGCCGAAGATATCGATGCGCGCGCCCGGCTCGATGAAGCGATGCGTGTCCCGGCGGACCTCGGAGGCAAGGTCCCCGATGTCCTTCAGCGTCTGCAGGCCGGAGTAGCACAGCCGCTGCGGCACGAGCTGGAGTCTGGTGCTGATGGCCACGTTGGCAAACGACGACCCGTGGAGGTCCGGGAAGAGGTCCTGTCTCTCCTGGGCGATCTTGCGGGCAAGCCGCGGATTGGACCACGAGGCCGGGGCCCGGTTCATGTGGAAGGACAGCGGGAACAGGACCACGGCGCTTCCCGTTCCGGACGCCAGACGGGCCGCCCACGGGAAGTACTTGTCCCAGCTCCTCTCGTTCAACCCGTGGAGAAGGAGGATGACGGACCTGGCCCGCCCCGTTCCCCGGGGAAGGAACAGGGGATAGTGGAAACGGGTATTTTCTTCCACCTGCTCGTCAGCAACCTCCAGGTTGCGCAACAGGTAGGAGTTGGAGCTCTCGTTGCGCGCCAGGTAGTATTTCAACAGCGCCCGGAAGAACGAGCTCAACCCCTGGTACTCGTTGCCGGCCGGGGCCGCCTCGTGGAACCGTGACGTGAAGGAAGGAGTGACCACCTCCATTCCGATCTCCGGCAGGGACGCCGCCTGCACCGCGCCCGGCAGGCGCTCCTTGAAGTAGCGCACGGTCTGGGAATATGTCATCCCCCAAAATATACGTATACGTACGGTTTTGTTCAACCGGGCAGTATTCGTCCATCCTCGGAGACCGGCGCGGTTGCGGCGCAACGCAAATATCGTTCGATTGAAATAAAAACGTAACACGGCTTCCGCAGCCTGATGGCGCCTAACCAGTCACAGGAGGAGGTATACGATGAACAACACGTGGGGGCGCTGCGCGCGCCGGGGCGCGGGATTCCTGGGAATCCTGTTCGCCCTGCTTGGAACGACACTGGCCGCGGGGCAGGAGTACCTGCCGTCCGGGCTCAACATTGCGCCGGGATCCAACGCCAGCGCGTTGAACTTCGCCTGGTTCTCCACGGACGCAGTGACAAAGCCGGTCGTGCAAATCGCGCGCTCGGCGGGGGAAAAGGTCGGTGTCTTCCCGGCGGGGAAGTCCACGTCCTTCACCGGGACGGCAAGCAAGGTCGAGGCGACGCTGTTCAACGCCGACGACGCGACCACGACCCTCGGCTCGGTGGCCGACAAGGTGACGGTTACCGGTTTGATGGATTCGACCGACTACCTCTACCGCGTCGGCGACGGCAAGCGGTGGAGCGCGCCGATGGCGTTCAGCACGCGAGACCAGAAGAGCTTCGGCTTCTTCGTCGTGGGTGATCCCCAGCTCGGCGCAAAGTCCAGCGGTCCCAAAACGCTGGAGGCGGACACTGCCGGCTGGCAGGCGACCATCAGCAAGGCCACCGCGGCATTCCCCGGGGCCAGCTTCCTCGTGTCCCTGGGGGACGAGGTCAACGACTACAACGCGATCGCCACGCAGGATGCCGAATACGAGGCGTACTTCAGCCCGACGCAGCTCCGGTCACTGCCGGTGGCCACCGTGAACGGCAACCACGACTTCCAGATGGGCGAGTACTACGGCTTTCACTACAACCAGCCGAACGTCTCGTCCCGGTACGGCACTTCCTACGGCAACGACGGCGACTACTGGTTCGTCTACGGCAACGTGCTCTTCCTCATGTTGAACAGCAATACGGAAAGCGTGGCGACGCACGACCTGTTCATTCGTGACGCCGTGGCCCGAAACCCTGGCGTGAAGTGGCGCGTGGCCTGTTTCCACCATTCCGTGTACAGCGAGGCCGATCACTTCGCGGATCCGGACGTGCTGGATCGCCGCACCAACTATCCCCCGGTCTTCGAGCGGTACAAGATCGACGTGGTCCTCCAGGGACACGATCACTCCTACACCCGCACGTTCCCGATGGCAAAGGGAAAGCCGGTCCCGGGGATCGATCCGACCTCGACCTCGGTGACGAACCCGGCGGGCGTTGTCTACTTCACCTTCAACTCGGGGTCCGGCAGCAAGTTCTACGATTGGAAGGACACGGCGCCGGAGCCGTTCAGCGCGGCGCGCTGGCAGGGCAAGGTCCCCTCGTTCAGCTACGTGTCGGTGAACGGCAACAACCTCTCTGTTTCCACCTTCCGCGCCGACGACATGTCGGCCATCGACGCCTTCACCCTCACCAAGGAGTGATCGGTCGATTCTTTTCCCGAACCGCCCGGGGCATCCGCCCCGGGTGGTTCGCCCGCTGCGCCGCGGGCGGGAAACGGACGGCGCCGCTCGCGTGGACCCGCCGCGCCGTGGCGGCGGCCGCGTTCTGCCTCTACGGCGCCCTCGGTTTCCTCTTCGCGTCTCATACGCCGGTCTACCGCTTCTACCGGTCCGCGGGGCCGGCCCACGTCCGCTACGAGAAGGCAGTCGTCCTGTCCATCGAGCGAGAGGAACTGGAGAAGGACGCCCGCCATGGCGGGCTGCTCACCGGCTACCAGGACATCGTGGTACGCATCGCGAGCGGGGAACATGCGGGGGAGGTCGTGAAGATACAGAACGTCCTCAACTTCACGACGCACTTCCTTCTGCGGGAGGGCGCCGGGATCATCGTCCACGTCGATGCCGGGGACGAGTACACCTGGACGGTCTCGGTGTACAGCGTGGACCGCGTCCCGGTGCTCGTCCTGCTCGCGGTGCTCTTCGTCGCCGCGCTTTGTGGAATCGGCGGACGGCGCGGTTTTCGATCCCTGCTGGGGACCCTCGTCACTCTCGTGAGCATCTTCTTCTACTTCATTCCGCTGCTCTACCGGGGCGCCCCGCCCGCGGTCGCGGCGGCGGTCATGGCGGCGGGGACAACCGCGGTCTCCGTCCTGCTGCTGGGCGGCTACTCACGGAAGAGCGCGGCGGCTATCATCGGCTCCCTGGTCGGGATCTCCCTCGCCGCGGGGGTCGCGTGGGCCGCCCAGAGCATGGCCCAGATCTCCGGGTATACGACGGGAGAGGTGGATTCGCTTCTCGCCATCGCGGGCCGCACGGGAATGAAGGTCGGGGAGCTGCTCTTCGCGGCGTTCCTGATCTCGACACTCGGCGCCGTCCTGGACGTTTCCGTCTCCATCGCATCCGCGGTCTCCGAGATTCGCGCGCGCGCCCCGGCTCTGCCGCGCGGGGCCTTGTTCCGTTCCGGGATGAGCGTGGGCCGGGACATGATGGGCACGATGGCCAGCACGCTGATCCTGGCGTTTGTCGGGATGTCCCTCAACTCGGTGATCCTGATGTATTCCCTGGAGACCTCGGGCGCCCAGATCCTCAACTCGAACGCGGCCGTGATCGAGCTCGTCCAGTCCCTCAGCGCCGGTCTGGCGGTCTTTCTGACCGTACCCGCCGTGGCCGCGGCGGCCGCGCTCGGCGCACCGCGGCGCAGGCAGCGCTATCGCTCCAGCTCGATGCGCA
>DASRZR010000399.1:0-3860 GCA_035686185.1 Spirochaetia bacterium
CACCGTGGCCGGCGGGGAGGCGAGGTTCCGGCAGAACCCGTTTTTCATCCTCTACGAGCAGCCCCACTCGCCGCTGAAGCACGCCGACCACTCGCTGGACAAGCTCATCTTCTGCACGGAAAAGGGCATCCCCGTGCTGTACGCGTCCACCCCCTCCATCGGCGCCGCCAGCCCCGTGACGCTGGGAGGAAGCTTCGTGCTGAACATGGCGGAGTACCTCACGGCGCTCGTGCTCGTGCAGCAGGTGAAGAAGGGCGCCACGCTGGTGTTCGGCGGCGGGCCCACCACGCTGGACATGAGGACCACGGTGTACTCCTACAGCGCGCCGGAGACCATGCTCAGCCTCGCCGTGAGGAAGGAGATGGGCGAGTTCCTTGGCATCCCGGTGTTCAACGCGGGCGGCTTCAGTGACTCGCAGCTCCCGGACCAGCAGGCGGCCCTCGAATGCGCATCCTCCCTCATCTACGCCGCGCTGGCGGGCGGCAACCTCATCCACGACGTGGGGTACCTCGCGTCGGGGATGACCTCGTCCCTGGAGATGCTGACAATCTGCGACGAGCAGATCGCGCAGGTGAAGCGCTTCCTCGCCAGCTTCTCCGTGGACCCGGAGTCGCTCGCCGTGGACCTCATCGACGAGGTGGGGCCGGAGGGTGACTTCCTGGCCACCGAGCTGACGCTGGACCGGTTCAAGGAGGAGATCTGGTCCCCGACCATCATCGACCGCAACATCCACGAGCGGTGGCGGGACGCCGGCGGAACGACGCTGCGCGACCGGGCCCGGGAAAAGGCACGGGCGCTGCTGGCCCGGCACGCGCCGCCCTGCCTGCCGGATGACGTGAGCCGGGAGGTCCGATCCATCGTCACGAAATACCAGGAACGCCGGGCATAGTCCCGGGAAGGGGCACCGAATGGGCAAGAAGAAGACCATCCAGGACTTCCACGTCATGAAGAAGGAGGGGAAGAAGATCACGTTCCTCACCTCCTACGATTTCCCCACCGCCCAGTTCGCGGAGGCGGCCGGGCTGGACATGCTGCTCGTGGGGGACTCCCTTGGCATGTGCGTGTACGGGTACGAGGGGACCGTGCCTGTCGTCATGGACCAGATGATCTTCCATGCCCAGGCGGTCCGGCGGGGAGCGCCCGGCACGTTCGTCGTCGGGGACATGCCGTTCATGAGCTACCAGGTCTCCGCGGAAAAGGCCGTGGAGAACGCCGGCCGCTTCCTCAAGGAAGCCGGCTGTGACGCCATCAAGCTGGAGGGCGGGAAACGGGTGGCGCCGGTGATCCGCGCCATCGTGGACGCGGGCATCGTGGTCATGGGGCACATCGGCCTCACGCCGCAGAGCTCCGGGCAGCTCGGGGGTCACAAGGCGCAGGGCCGCACCGCGGAGCAGGCACGGCTCGTGGTGGAGGACGCCCGGGCCGTCCAGGCTGCCGGCGCGCACATGATCCTCCTTGAGGCCATTCCCCCGGAGGTGGGAGCCTACATCGCGCGGACGCTTTCCATCCCCGTGCTCTCCATCGGCGCGGGCCCCGGGTGTGACGGTCAGCTCCTCATCGTGTCGGACCTCATCGGCCAGTTCCAGGCGTTTACGCCGAAGTTCGTGAAGAAGTACTGCGACGTGGCAACCGTGGTGACGGATGCCATGAAAAGGTATTGCGATGAGGTGCGCGGCGGCTCGTTCCCGGAGGCGCAGCACTGTTACGGGATGCTGGAGGGAGAGGAAGCGAAGTTCCGCGCGCTCGTCGGTGACGGCTGATCCCGCGCTCAGGCCAGCGTATCGAACATGATCTTCTTCACTTCCGAGATGCGGGCCGGCGTCATGCGGATGGCCGGCCCCGTCACGCTGATGGCGGCCACTACCCGGCCGTTGACGTCCCGGTAGGGCATGGCCACGCACACAACGCCGGTACGGAACTCTTCGTCGTCCGTGGAGAAGCCGTCCCGCCTCACCTCCGCCAGCCGACGGGAAAGCTGCTCGGCGGACGCGATTGACTTCGCGGTGTAGGTGGGCAGCCGGCCCCGGGCCGGGAACAGGCTTTTCAGGCGGTCCGGCTCCAGGGACGCCAGCAGCACCTTTCCCAGCGCCGTGCAGTGTGCCAGAAGCTTCGTCCCGGTCTGGATGTCCGTCTTCAGGACGTGCGGGCTCTCGATCTTGGCGATGTAGGCAATCTCTTTCATGCCCTGGTCCAGGACGGCGAGGTTCACCGTTTCCTGCGTGGCCCGGGCGAGGCGCTCCATCCGCTCCATGGCCTCGTTCATCACGCTGCTCTGGTTCTGGTACACGCATCCCAGTTCGAATGCCTTGAGACCGAGGCGGTACTTGCCGCGATGGCCGTCCTGCTCCAGGTACCCGCGGTTCCTCAGCACCTTGATGGTGCGGTGCAGCGTGCTTGCCTTTTTCTTGAGTATCCCCGCCATGTCGGTCACTCCCAGTTCCCGCTTCTCCGCGGAGAACAGCTCCAGGAGGCTCAGCGCGACGTCAATGGAGGTGCGGGTGGCGGGGGCGGGTCTCATTTCGGGCGGCCCCGGGGCGTGGGCGCCGGCAGCTTCAGGTCCGCCGGTCCCACGGCCGACATGCGCAGACCCGGGTTCAACCGGCCGACCAGCTCGTTCATGATCTCACAGTATTTCACTTTCAGCCTCGCCCCGTCCACGCCCGGGCCGAACTCCTGTTTGAAGTAGCACGGGGCGCACACGCGGATGATCTCCGCTCCGTCCCAGAACCGGTTGATGGCGCCCAGGTTCTGCTCCGCCGCCTGCGTCACGATGTCCAGCGGAACCTTCACGGAGGAGCGGATGGCCGCGAGCATGGCCAGCGTGAGGTCAGACACGGGGTTGATGCTGTCCGCGCCGGAGGCCTCGGCCAGCCGGGCCCCGGCAGGGTTGGACACCCCCGCCGTGTAGGAAAGCTTGAACACCGTGTCACGAGGCAGGTCTCCCGCGAGCCTCATCTGGTGGAAGAGGAGCGTCGCCTCCTCCCCGTAGAACAGGAACCCGCGCAGGCCCGCCTCCACGCTGCGCAGGACGTCCTCCACCAGGTACGCGAGCTGGTCGGCGCCGCGCACCCGCACTCCCGAGGCGTGGCCCCAGGGGGAGTGGTAGTGGCTTCCCACGTCGAAGTTCGCGCGCGGACCCGGGATGACGATCAGCTCGATGCGGGCCTCCCGCGCGATCTCCGCGAGGTCCTGCAGCTCCGAGAACGTCAGGCTGTGGGTGCCGGCCCCGATGGCGATGACCCGGTGGATGGGGATGCCGCGCGCGCGGCTCTCCTCCGCCACGGCCCGCAGCTCCGCCACGGATTCGACCCCGGATACTTCCATGCGGTAGTGGCAGCCGTCCGCAAAGGTGGAGGGGGACGAGGGAAGCTCGTGCAGGTCACGACCGGGAAGCTGGTACTTGGAAAGGAGCGCGCGGGCGGTCATGGGTCCTCCTTCTTCTACTATGGTGAATTGCGTTCTCTTATTTAGAATACGTTGATTATAGCACGACCCCCGGTGATGTCAACGCGCCGATCCCGCCCGGGCTTCCCGGCGCTCCTATTGACGGGCCCCGGTGTCTCCCTTCCTATGGTGCGCGGGCAGTCGTCTCTCCGCGGAGCCGCGCGCCTGGGCTTGAAGGCTGCCCAGGCGCGTGACTACCGCGATGCGCCTGACGTCAGGGCACGGAGGACACCGCGCTCAAATCAAGGGAAACAGATGACAGGGCTTCCGATCCGCCGGACGCGAAGTCTGTCTGGCTGATGAAGAACCTGCCGCTCTCCACGCCGCCCGTGAACTTGTTTGGCAGCGTAAGGCTGCCGCCGGCCGCGGCGGGCGGGGACCCGTAGGTCCTCGCTACCGAGGAAGGATTGTTCGAG
>DASRZR010000400.1:0-2247 GCA_035686185.1 Spirochaetia bacterium
GAGGGTTCCAACATGGCTGACTGGGAGATCTACGACCGGCGCTTCCGCGACCTGACTCTGCCCACGGTGAAGCTGGAGAAGCTGTACAGCGGTGCGCTGTGGGCGGAAGGCCCCGTGTGGTTTTCCGACACGCAGTGCCTGCTGTTCAGCGACATCCCCAACGATCGCATCCTGCGGTGGGTGGACGGCGCCCCGGTCACGGTGTTCCGTTCCCCGTCCGGCTTCGCCAACGGCAACACGCGGGACGTGCAGGGGCGGCTTTTGACCTGCGAGCATGGGAGCCGCAGGGTCACGCGCACCGAGCCGGACGGGCGGATCACCGTGATCGCCGACGGCTACGCCGGGGGCCGGCTCAACTCGCCCAACGACGTCGTGGTGGCCCGCGACGGGGCCGTCTGGTTCACCGACCCGCAGTACGGGATCCTCTCCGACTACGAGGGGCACAAGGCCCCGTCGGAGCAGAAGGGCGCCTATGTCTACCGTGTGGACGCCTCGTCCTCCACGGTGACCGTGGCGGCAGACGACCTGGGCAAGCCCAACGGGCTGGCCTTCTCCCCGGACCAGGAGACGCTGTACATCGCGGACTCCGCCGCTTCCCACGACGACTCGGCTCCTCACCACGTTCGCAGGTTCCGGGTGACCGGCGGGGGGCTCCGTGGTGGCGAGGTATTCGCGGAGATCGAGCCCGGCGTGCCGGACGGCCTTCGGACCGACACGGAGGGCAACGTCTGGATAAGCTGCGCCAACGGCATCCTGTGCTTCTCCCCCGGCGGCGAGCGGTTGGGGAAGATCCTGGTCCCGGACACGGTGGCAAATCTCACGTTCGGCGGCCCGAAGCGGAACCGGCTGTTCATCACGGCCCAGGGCTCCCTGTATGCCCTGTACGTCAATGCGCGGGGCGCCCAGGAACCATAGGGCAGCCGCGGGCACTTGGGCCTGCCTCCGGCGTTTGGGCCTGCCGCCGGCACTTGCCCGGCGCAACCGGTTTCAGATACGCTCCCCTGAAAAGGAGGGTCTCAAGCTCATGAAGCGAGTTGCGATGGTGCTCGTGGCCATGATGGCCGTGGCCGCGGTGTCGGTTTCCGCCCAGGGCAAGCTGCCGGACCTCAAGGGAAGGACCATCCGGGCCGTGACGGAGAACGCCTTCACGCCGCTCAACTTCGTGGACCCCAAAACGGGCAAGGCCGTCGGGTGGGAATACGACGCGGTGAACGAGATCGGCAGGCGGCTCAACGCGAAGATCGCGTGGAACATCACGTCGTGGGATACGATGATCCAGGCCATCCGTGACGGCCAGTACGACGTCGGCATGGACGGCATCTCCATCACCGACGAGCGGAAACAGCAGGTGGCATTCTCGGATTCCTACATGGTGAGCCAGCAGTTCATGTTGGTGCGCAAGGCGGAGAACCGCTTCACGGATGCCAAGTCCTTCGGCGCCAACCCGAAGCTGCTGATCGGTTCCCAGGCCGGTACCACCAACTTCTACGTCGCGGTGTACAACGTGCTGGACGGCAAGGAAGACAACCCCCGCATCAAGCTGTTCGAGACGTTCGGGGCCACGGTCCAGGCGCTCATCGCCGGGGACGTGGACTGCGTGCTCATGGACGCCGCGTCCAGCCGCGGCTACATCGGGGCCAACCCGGACAAGCTGAAGGTGGTCGGGGATGCGCTGGGCACCGACAACTACGGCTTCATCTTCAAGCTCGGGTCGGACCTCGTGGCCCCGTTCAACGCGGCAATCGCCGCACTGAAGGCGGACGGCACGCTGGACCGGCTCACCACGAAGTGGTTCTACGAGTACAGCGCAAAGTAGCCCGGGATCGGCGCGGACGGGAGGAGAGCACTTCCTCCCGTTCGCCGATCGGCTGAAGCGGCTCCCGTTCTGGCTCCTCGGGATCATCCTCCTGGGCCTGCTGGTCCTGTGGGGAATCGCGAGCCGCGCGGACTACCGCACCATCTTCTCCGCGGCGGCGCGGGGCCTGGTCACCACGCTGTGGATCTCGCTGGTGGCCTATGCGTTCTCCGCCGTCCTGGGGCTCCTGCTCGGCCTGTGCCGGACCTCCCCGTCCCGCGTGGTGCGCGAGCTTGCCACGTTCTGGGTAGAGATCGTGCGCGGGATCCCCATGCTGGTCATCCTCTACTACATTGCCTTCATTGGCGCACCAGGCCTCGTGGAAGCGGTGAATGCAGTGCTCTCCCCGCTCACCGCTGCCGGGATCCTGGCACCCATGGATATCCGCGGCC